>JAIXSW010000235.1 GCA_027484495.1 Gammaproteobacteria bacterium | reverse complement strand
TTGTTATCAGAGTGAACTCCAAACCGCTGGTATCGCCAAAATTCTGCTGACCGGTAGTGGCGGGCCATTTCGCCAGACTGCGCTGACTGCCTTCGACCAGATCACGCCTGAGCAGGCTGTGGCCCATCCCAACTGGAATATGGGCAAAAAAATCTCGGTCGACAGTGCAACGATGATGAATAAAGGCTTGGAATTTATCGAAGCGCGCTGGTTATTCAACTGCGCCGTCAGCGATATTCAGGTGGTGATTCATCCGCAAAGCATCATTCACTCGATGGTGCAATATACTGACGGTTCGGTGTTGGCGCAGCTCGGTAATCCGGATATGCGTACACCGATCGCCCATGCTCTGGCGTTTCCTGCGCGGATCGCGTCCAATGTTAAACCGTTGAATTTCTTCGAAGTGCCGGCTTTTACTTTTGAACAGCCGGATGCTGCACGCTATCCATGTCTATACCTGGCGCAACAAGCTTGCGCGGCGGGCCAGGGCGCGACCACAGCGCTCAATGCTGCCAACGAAATCGCGGTCGATGCATTTTTAAACCGGCAGATCCGTTTTCCGCAAATAGCCGCGCTGAATGCTCAGGTACTGGCACATTTTGCAGCTAGCAAGGTGTCTGATCTTGAAGAAATTTTATGGCTGGACGGTCAGGCCCGTGCCTATTCGCTGAAGTTATTAAAGGATTGGTCCTGATGTTTGATTTTCTGTGGAACCTGCTGAGTTTTGTCGTAGCGCTTGGTCTGCTGGTTACTGTGCATGAATATGGTCATTTTTGGGTCGCGCGTAAAAACGGCATTCTGGTGCAACGGTTTTCGATTGGTTTTGGCAAAACACTGTTTAGCTGGCGTGATCGCCATGGCACCGAGTTCGTGATCGCGGCGATTCCATTAGGCGGTTATGTCCGGATGCTCGATGGCCGGGTCGACCCGGTGTTACCGCAGTATGCTGATCAGGCGTTCGACAGCAAGACAGTGCCACAACGGATGGCTGTCATTGCGGCAGGTCCCGCCGCCAATTTCCTGTTTGCCATTTTTGCGCTGATGTTGATGTACCTGATTGGCGTGCCAAGCCTGCGTCCGGTTGTTGCAGAGGTCACACCGGATTCGATCGCGGCCAGAGCCTATCTGCCAAACCAGCAAATTATTGCCGTCAATGGTGAAAGCGTGCAGGACTGGCAAGGCGTGCAACTGTTGCTGCTGGAGCAAATTGGCCGTGACAGCGTCATGCTGACGATGGCGGATGACAGTAACAGCCCGGGCGCAGATGTGCGGCTGGATTTGACCGGTTGGCAATTTGACCCAGAACGGGATTCGGTCTTTGGCAGCCTCGGTATGGTGCCGGTGCAGGCGAAACCGCTGTTAGATGTAGGTTCAGTGCAGCCGGATAGTCCGGCCGCTGCGGCAGGTTTGCAGCTGAATGACAAGTTGCGGGTCTTAGACGGCGTGGCGCTGACCGACTGGGCCAGTATGGTCAAAATCATCCAGAATAATCCGGGCAAAGCACTGTCGTTGCTGGTTGAACGGGATGGTCAACCGGTCACTTTGACAGTGACCCCTGCATCGCAACTGACCGCAGATGGTTTTCATCAGGGCTTCCTCGGCGTGTCACCAAAGGTGCAGCCGGTTGACCCTCAGTACATTCAACAGGTGCAATATGGGCCGATAGAAGCGGTTTGGCAGGGCATCCAAAAGACCTGGCAACTGGTGCGGCTGAGTTTTTCCATGGTGGGGAAGCTGCTGTTAGGTGACGTTTCCGTGAAACATTTAAGTGGCCCAATCTCCATTGCACAAGGTGCCGGTAGCAGTGCAGACCTTGGCCTGATTGCCTTCCTGTCCTTTCTGGCGCTGATTAGCGTCAATCTGGGGGTGGTAAATTTACTGCCGCTGCCTATTTTGGACGGCGGTCATTTAATGTATCTTGTCGTGGAACTAATACGCGGCAGGCCGGTCTCTGAGAAAGCGCAGGAGACAGGTTTTAAAATCGGAGCCTTCGTTCTGCTGATGTTAATGGGAATTGCGCTGCTCAACGATATTTCTCGTTTGTAATAACTAATCAAAAGTAGTCCAAAACAATGACAATTAAACGATTAGTAGCTGCGATGTGGCTGGCCTCTGCCAGCGCGTCGGTGCTCGCTGAACAATCATTTACTGTACAAGATATTCAGGTGGAAGGCTTACAACGCGTCGCTTTAGGTGCAGCCCTGAATAATCTGCCGTTTAACATCGGCGACACTGTTACAGAATACACTTTATCTAAAAGTATCAAAACGTTGTACGCAGCTGGCCATTTTGATGAGATTACAGTGCTGCGCGATGGCAATGCCATTATTTACCGTGTCAAAGAACGTCCAACCATTAACGCGGTGGAGTTCGACGGCAACAAAGACATCAAAGAAGAACAGTTACAGGAAAGTCTGACCAACCAGAAGATCATCGTCGGTGAACAGCTGGACAAGACAATTATCCGTGAACTGGAAAACGGTTTGACCGAATTCTTCCATGGTGTCGGTAAATACAACGCCAAAGTTGAGATCAAACTGACTTATCTGCCGCGTAACCGCGTCAATCTGAAACTGGAATTTAAAGAAGGCGATGCCGCCTCTGTCCGTCAGATCAATATTGTCGGTAACGAATTGTTCAGCGACGAAGAGATCATGAAAGATATCGAGTCGATGGTCGATTTGCCGTGGTGGCGTTTTATGTCATCCGACCGCTACCAAAAAGACACGTTAAAAGGCGATTTGGAAAAGATCCGCAGTTATTATCTGGACCGTGGTTACCTGCGGTTTGATATTGAAGCCAATACGGTTGCAGTCAGTCCGGATAAAAACTCCGTGTATGTCACTTTGCAGGTCAAAGAGGGCGTGCAGTACAACATCAAAGGCATTGAGTTTGTCGGCGACCTGATTGGTCAGGATGAGCTGATTAAAGCCATGCTGCCGTTAAAAGACGGTCAGTTGTATAACGGCGCTTTGGTTACTTATACCGAAGAGAGCATTGCTAAGTTTCTGGCCAGTTTCGGCTATGCCAATTCTAAAGTGCGGACCAGCACCAATATTAACGATGACACCAAAGAAGTGGCGTTGTCGATTAACGTTGACCCGGGCAAGCGCGTCTACGTCAACCGCATTTCTGTGACCGGCAACTCAGCAACGAAAGATGAAGTTATTCGGCGTGAAATGCGCCAGATGGAAGGTTCCTGGCTGTCAAATGACCGGCTGGAAATGTCGAAGTTATTTATTCAGCGTTTGCCTTATATCGAGAAGGTTGAGTTTGAAACCAAAGATGTACCGGGTGTGGACGACAAAGTCGATGTGACGTTTAAGATCAAAGAACGGCCGTCAGGCAGCTTTAATGCCGGTGTGTCTTTTGGTAGCTATCAGGGCCTGGCCTTCCAGTTTGGTGTTGAGCAACAAAGCTTCCTCGGCAGCGGTAATTCTGCCGGCATCAGCTTCAACACGAACAAATATCAGAAGTCGGTCAACCTGTCATTTACCGATCCGTACTTCACCCTCGATGGCGTCAGCCTCGGTGGCTCGGTGTTTTATTCTGACTTCGACGGCAGCCGTGCCGGTCTTGAAGCCTACAACCAGAAGAGCTACGGCACAGGGGTTAACTTCGGCTATCCGCTCAATGATTTTAACCGGCTGAATTTTGGCGCCAACGTGGTGTGGAACGAGATCAACTCGATCCAGGAATTTGACCAAATCCGCCATTTCCGTGGTGTTTTGATTGATTCAGCAAACCCGGATGCAGCTTACAAGTTCACTAACTATGAACTGTTGGCCGGTTGGGTCATGAGTACGTTAAACCGCGGGACTTTCCCAACCGACGGTACTTACCTGGGTGCCAATATCAAGGTGACGACGCCGAACTCGGATCTAACTTACTTCAAAACCAACTTTGAGGCGCGGCATTATATTCCGCTGAGCAGCGATCACGGCTGGTCATTCCTCAGCAAGCTGGAACTGGGTTACGGTAACGGCTACGGCGATAACAATGGTTACGACCATACTTTACCGTTTAACGACAGTTTCTATGCCGGTGGTCAGAACTTCCGTGGTTTTGAAAACCGCGTTATCGGTCCACGTGCAGTCTATCGTTACGTCAATGCGATCCCGGGTTTACCGGATCCATTTAACGGCACTTCTACCGGGGGGCTGCCAAACTCGGCGAAATATGATACTTATCAGGTATCCCGCCGGTCATTCGGTGGTAACGCAATGGCGATTGGTACGCTGGAACTCATCACGCCAACGCCGTTCCTGAAAGAAGATTATGCCAACTCAGTGCGCACCAGTTTGTTTGTCGATGCCGGTAACGTCTGGGACACTGAATTTGACATTAACCGGTACACAGGTCTGACCCAGTCACTGGATTCATCCTACTACCAGCCTGGTTTGCTGGATTATTCAGATGCAGGTATGATGCGCGCTTCAGCCGGTCTGACTGTGCAATGGATCTCGCCAATGGGCCCGTTAACCTTTAGTCTCGCGAAGATCCTGCGCAAATACGAAGGTGACGAGCAAGAGAACTTCAGTTTCAACATTGGTACTACATTCTAAAAATTAATTTGAGGTAATAGGAAACATGTTTAAGTCAGCTTTTTCTAAAACAGCACTGTTAGTTGCCGGTGTGATGATGGCCGGTGCTGTGTCTGCCAAAGAAATGAAAATTGGTTTTGTTGATGTGCGTGAAGTGTTCTCACAACTGCCACAAGCCGCCAAACTGCAAGAAACGATGAAAGCCGAATTCGGTGGCAAAATCGCTGAAGTGCAAAAACTGGAAAAAGACATCGCATTCAACGTTGAGAAATTCAAACGTGATGGCTCAACCATGAGCGACGAGCAAAAGAAAAAACTGCAGGAAGATATCGGTAAACAACAGCAACAGTATGAGCAACTGGCTCGTCCGCTGGGTGAACAAATCCGTGCTCGTGAAACTGAAGAGCGCAACAAACTGCAAGCTTTGATCAAATCTGCTATCGATCAAATCGCAGCAAAAGACCAGTACGACCTGGTGCTGAATGCTGAAGCTGCTGTATATGCCAAGCCAGAGTACAACATCTCTGCTGCTGTGGTTGCTCAGGTCAGCAAAGCGAAATAATGCCAGCATTTAGCCTGCATGAATTAGCTCAGCTGCTCTCAGCTGAGCTGCACGGAGACGGCGCTGAAATCATCAGCGCCGTTGCCACATTAGAAAATGCCGTCCAGGGTCAGATCACCTTTCTGTCCAACAGCAAATATCGCAAATATCTGCAGCAAACGCAGGCATCGGTCGTGCTGATTAGTGCTGCCGAACTGGAGTATTGCCCGGTCGCGGCATTAGTGGTGCCCGATCCTTACGTCGCTTTTGCCAAGGTTGCCCAATTACTCGACAACACCCCCCGTGCTGCTACTGCGATAGCACCAACGGCGCAGATTGATCCGACCGCGCAGCTGGGTATTGATGTTGCTATTGGCCATCATGCGGTAATTAGTGCCGGCGTTGTGATCGGCGATGGCGTGCAAATTGGCGCCGGCTGTTTTATCGGTGAGGGTGCAATCATCGGTGCCGGCAGTAAGATATGGCCGAATGTCAGTATTTATCATCGGGTTCGTTTAGGCGCTGACTGTATCGTGCATAGCGGTGCCGTATTGGGTGCCGATGGCTTTGGTTTTGCCAATCAACGTGGCAACTGGCTGAAGATCCCGCAGGTCGGCACCGTCATTATTGGCGATCGCTGTGAGATCGGCGCCAGCACCACGATAGACCGCGGCGCGCTGGAAGATACTGTTATAGGCACCAACTGTATCATCGACAATCAGGTTCAAATCGCGCACAACGTGCAGATCGGTGATCATACCGCCATTGCTGGCTGTACTGTGGTCGCCGGCAGTACTAAGATTGGCAAATATTGCATCATTGGTGGTGCCTGTGCCATCAATGGGCATATGGAGATCTGTGATGGTGTGCAGATCACCGGCATGTCGATGATTATTAAATCCATCACCGAAAAAGGTATCTACTCTTCGGGGATGCCAGCGGCCACCAATCTGGAATGGCGCAAAAACAGTGCCCGTTACCGGCAGCTGGATCAGATGTATCAGCGTTTACGCGAACTGGAGCAGCAAGTCGCAGCCCTGACGCCGTCAGCCGGCCCGAACGCGTCTTAAACGCCGGGCGGCAACGCTTCTTTTCAGACAGAGGAATCATTTTGGCTAATTCATTAAACACACTGGACATCCAGGAAATCATGGCGTTATTGCCGCACCGTTATCCGTTTCTGCTGATTGATCGGGTGCTGGATTATGTGCCGGGTGAGAGCCTGACCGCAGTGAAAAATGTCACAATCAACGAGCCAATTTTCACCGGCCACTTCCCGAATTTGCCAATTTTTCCAGGCGTGTTGATCCTCGAAGCGATGGCGCAGGCGACTGGTTTGCTTGGTTTTAAGACCGTCAGTGAGCGCAAAGAAAACGAATTGTATCTGTTTGCCGGTGTGGATGAAGCGCGGTTTAAAAAGCCGGTTGTGCCGGGTGACCAGCTGATCCTCGAAGTGAAGTTTTTGGTTGAAAAACGCAACATCTGGAAATTTTACGCTGAAGCCAAAGTCGACGGTCAAATCGTCTGCTCAGCTCAGATTATGTGTGCCAGAAGAGAGCTTTAATATGATCCATCCAAGTGCGGTGATTGAATCCGGTGCCCGCATTGGCGCCAATGTAAAAGTCGGCCCGTTTTGTTACATCGGTGCCGACGTTGAGATCGGTGATAATTGTATCCTCGAATCTCATGTGGTGATTAAAGGCCCGAGCCGTATCGGCACAGGCAACCACTTCTTCCAGTTCTGCAGTATCGGTGAAGCTTGTCAGGATAAAAAATACCGCAACGAACCGACACAGCTCGTCATTGGCAATGACAACGTATTTCGTGAAAACTGTACTGTGCATCGCGGCACGGTGCAGGACAAAGGCATTACTCAAATCGGTAGCCGTGGTCTGTATATGAACAGCAGCCACGTTGCCCATGACTGTGTCATTGGTGATGACGTGATTTTTGCCAGCGGCGCACAGGCGGCGGGCCATGTGCATATCGGCAATTGGGCGATTCTCGGTGGAATGAGCGGTATTCACCAGTTTTGCCATATCGGCGCGCACGCTTTTATTGGTGGCGGCTCAATTGTGGTCAAAGACGTGC
>JAIXSW010000201.1 GCA_027484495.1 Gammaproteobacteria bacterium | reverse complement strand
TTTTGTAATCGCGCGGGTTCACATCCCACAGAATGTGTTTCTTTTGCGCCAGCGCCAGCACTAAAGGCAGCGCCAGCCGCTTTTTGCCCATGGGCGCGCGAAAATGAATAGGACCTTTGTAGCCGCTTTGACGGATCAGTTGATCGGTGTCGCGTACTTCCTGCCAGAAGTGCCACAGATTGCCACTGTCCATCGCCTTGTGGGCGTAACTATGATTGGCCAGCTGATGGCCGCTACGCCATAGTTCGGTGGTGAAGTGCGGGAATTGTTTAATTTGGCGGCCGACCAGAAAAAAAGTCGCTTTGGTATTCAGCCGGTTCAGCTCCAGCAGAAGCCGGCGGGAGACCGGCCCGCGCGGGCCGTCATCAAAGGTCAGCGCGACCATCGGTTTTTGCGTGGACACCCGGTCCACCGATTCACCAATCCACTGAAAGGAATTGGTACCGGAGCGCTGATGCAGCCAATACCAGCTGGTTGCCAGCAGGCCGCTTAATGTCATGACAATCAAAAAGCCGGGATGAATTAAAATCCTCCGCAGCCACATGTTAACCTCCGCACTTCAGGCTATATGCATCCTGAAGTTGTGTTGTGTAAGCTGACTTAGTTGATCAGGTAGGCATAGGCCGTAGTAAAAGCCACTTCCTGAAAACCTTTTAAGCCAGTTTCTTTAAAATCAATCGGAATTGGATTCGCTGCCAGTTTCAGTTTCATCGCCGCGTTGGTGGCAATAACCGTATCCACGGTTGGGATCAGTTGTAGCGCAGCTTCAATTTTAAAGCCAACGGCAGAACCGGAGAATTTACCTTTTTGCGCGCGTTCACGAATGACGAATTTTTCGATTTTGTAGTCTTCAGCCAGCTTGGCCATGGCGAACTGGAACTTGCGCATATTTTCCAGCTCCTGATCTTTTACCAGTTGCACCCGCACTGTGCGGCAATCCGGTAACGACATCAGGCCATCTTTAAATTCCATCAAACATAAAATGGCATCGTTGCCGGTAATATCTACGCCACAAATCCGCATGGTAAATCCGCCTGTCTGAACACAATAGCCGGTCATTATGCCATGGGCGCTCAGGCGGCCCAAGTTTTTCGCCGCCTTTTGGCGGATATAAAAACGGAGCAGGTCGTGCTACACAACACTGCTCCGGACAGACAGAGACGGGTTATCTCTCAATTATTTCAGTGCTGACGCTGTCGGTGCGAACGCTTGCGCATTTGCAATGCCAGTTTGCGTCTTTCCTGCTCCGGGTCCCACTGACTGACAGCGATATGCCGGCATAATTGCCACAGGCTCAGCAACTCCTGCCCCAGTTGGCGTAACACAATCGCCATGTTACTGGTGTGGCTTGGCAGTATTGAATCGTTGGCTTTCATCATCATGGCCTCCATCTCCGTGCGGGTCGAGTCGACTTAGTCTGCCGTCCCGGCACTATTCAGCTGTTTGACCAGCAACGACAGATTGTGCTGGGTAATATCATCGGCATTCAGCTCTACCGCCATCTGGAAGTCAGCTAAGGCGCCGACTTTGTCCTGTTGCTTCAGCTTTTGTACGCCACGGTTGTTGTAGGCGTAAGACTTCAGCGTGCGGCTGGCTTTGCCGTGAGTGCCTGCAGCGTATCGCGAGTGCGTGACGGCCTGATGACAGGCGGCCTGCGCCTGCAACGTGGCGGTGGTGGTCAGCTGCACACAACGGTTCATCGCTTCATCAAACTTCATTTCCTGCACGGTCGGAAGGTCGGCCTGATGCTGTGCGTCGTCCTTCAGCTGAACCATTTTGTAGCTGCTTGCCTGGCCAGCAAACGCCGCCGTCAATAAGCCAAGGATCAATGCAGAGCGGATTAAAGTTACAGTTTTGGTATTCATCAGATTTTCCTCCATCACACAGCAGTCGATACTGCTGTTGAGATGAATGGTAGTGCTGTCCCTGTGCTGCTGACAAACGAGAAAAATGCAGCCGATGCCTGACCCGTTTTCAGCTATAGCTGGAAACGCGCCAGCACCCAGTCCACCAGGAGCTGGATCTCGGGTCTGTGTTCGGCACTTTCGTGTTGGATTAGATAGTAGTGGTCGCGCGTGCGCAGTTCTTCTTCGTACAACCGCACCAGGCTGCCACTGTCGAACCAGGCTGCACTGATCGGCAACGGGATCAGGGCGACTCCTAAGCCTTGTTGTGCGGCGCGCGCCACACTGAACATGCTGTCGAGCTGAATAATTTGTTTGGGGCGGAAATCATCAAAACCGGCTTGATCGGCCCATTGATGCCAGCACCAGGGCCGCGCCTGATGCACAATCAGTGGCACTTGCTCCAGCGGTGATTGCTCTTCAGTCTGCAATTTTTCATACCATTCCGGGTTACAGGCTGGCACGTAGCTGATTGGAAACAGCTGATGGCTGGTTTTGTCGGTTGGTTTGCTGCTGGCGAGCACAATCTGCAGATCGGTGTGGCGGCCCTGGTCACTGCGGCTTTTCACCGTTTCCAGCTGCAAATTAATGTCCGGATGCAGTTCTGACCAGCCGACTAAACGCGGCACAAAAAACTCGCTGGCAAAAAACTCCGGCAAGGTGATGCTGACTTTCTGCTCGCGCTGTTGCTGGCAAAACTGCTGCACTGTGCTTTCAATGCCCTGCAGTAATGGCTTGATTGACTGGTAAAATTGCTGGCCCTGCCGGCTCAATACCACAGCCCGGGTCTGGCGCTCAAATAGCGAAAAACCCAGCTGTTCTTCCAGTTGTTTGATTTGATGACTGACCGCAGAAGGCGTCAGATATAACTGACGCGCGGTGTCTTTAAAGCTCAGGCATTCGGCTGCGACACAAAAACAGCGCAGGCCACGCAACGGGGTATGCACCGCCATCTTGAAAACTCCGCAAGGAAAACGGGTTCAATGCAAGGCCTGTGCAATGATGTGACTTCAATAAATTCAATTAGTTACGATTTATGTCCCGGTTTAGTTGCCTGACACTGGCGCAGTGCTGCACTATTTTGGTGCGATTTCCTGTATCGCATGGGGTCAGAAAATGGAATGTCGCGTCAGATCAGTCAGCCGCGCCAGCGCATAAGTACCGAGTGCTGAGTTATGACTGGCGTCCAAACCGGGTGACCAGACTGCAACAGCGGCTTCACCGGGGATCACGGCAACAATGCCACCGCCGACGCCGCTTTTCGCTGGCAGACCAACCCGATAGGCGAATTCGCCGGCGGCATCATAGGTGCCGCATGTCAGCATCACCGCGCTGATGCGTTTGGCGCTGCTGGCATCGAGAATTTGGCTGCCACCGGGCACACAGGCGGGCATAGTTGCAGGCATAGTCCCGTGATTTGCCAGAAAAGCTGCCGCGCGGGCCAGTTCTTCGCAACTGAGCGTGATCGAGCATTGCCGGCAATAACTACGCACCACGGCTGACACTGTATTGTGCAGATTGCCGAAATCCTTAATCAGATGGGCAATCGCAAAATTCCGATGGGCGGCTTGTAATTCGGATTCTGCCACCTTGAGGTCAAAATCCGGGGCGGTACTGCCACAGAGCTGGCGGATAAACTGCAATACAGCAATTTCGGAGCCGACAAAACAGCTGGCGAGAATGTCCGTGATGACCAAAGCGCCGGCGTTAATAAATGGATTGCGTGGAATGCCGCGTTCCAGTTCGAGCTGTACCAGCGAATTAAATGCCGTACCCGAAGGTTCTTTGCCAAGTCGCTGCCAGATGCTATCGCCAACCCGGGTATAGGCCAGCGCCAGGGCAAATAATTTAGTCACGGATTGCGCGGAAAACCGTGTCTGTGCCGCACCGATACTGAACATTTGCCCGTCCAACCGGTAGACCGCCATGCCAAATTGCGCCACTGGGACTGTCGCCAGTTGTGGGATATAACTGGCGACTTTGCCTTCGCCCAGCCGCGGCGCTACTTCCAACCAGATTTGGTCGAGAATGGCCTGATAATCTGGAGAGCGATGGCTTTCAGCCGACTGTAATGGTTCTGAAGAGTCGATTGGATACACAGACATTCACGCTCCGGGACAAGTTTTGCTTCTGGTGTCAGTTCGATTTTTGCGGATTCTGTCGGCTAAGATACCAGTTAATTAATGGTTTACTGAGCAGATGCAGTGCGACAGCAACCAAAAGTAACAAACCATGGCCTAGCGGTAGTGTGAACCAGAGCATGCTGCCGAGCGCATCGGGCTGTCCAGTCCAATGACTAAAGAGTAACGACACATAACTCCCGCACATCAGCACAGAAACTGGTGCCAGCCAGTAACCCCAGGCCACAGGTAGTGTGCGTTGTAACAGGCTGCTATAAATCACGACAGCACTCAGTAATAACGGAATCAGGGCGAAACCGCCAAGATAGAATCGAGCGCCGAGATCTTTACAGACGCCGGTTATCATGGCGACAGTGGTCAGAACTATCAGTGTTAACAATAGTTGTCCGTTACGACTATGAGTTTGAGTTGTCATCGTTGGTTTGCCTTTTTCCATGGCCTGTCGCAGCAAAAATATAGTTTTATAGTCTCCGGCTGTTTATCTGGTGTAAAGGTTTTTCGGCCATGGTGCTGGCAGTAAAGGTGATTTTGCCGGCGAAAATCGATTTGATTTGGTTTTGACTCAGTGGCATAAGTGGGTCTGACATTGTTGCAATATCCTTTTTTCTGAACCGGGATCTCCATGCTGGAACAATTCTTCAAATTAACCGCCCATGGCACCACAGTGCGCCGCGAAGTGGTGGCGGGACTGACGACCTTCTTCACGATGGCCTACATCATTTTTGTCAACCCGGCGATGCTGGCGGAAGCCGGCATGGATAAAGGCGCGGTGTTTGTTGCGACTTGTCTGGCAGCTGCGCTGGGTTCGATTTTGATGGGGTTGATTGCCAATTATCCGATCGCGCTGGCGCCGGGCATGGGCCTGAATGCGTTTTTCACCTATGGCGTGGTGCTCGGCATGGGCCACAGCTGGCAAACCGCTTTGGGTGCCGTGTTTATTGCCGGGGTGCTGTTTTTAGTGCTGAGCTTGTTTAAGGTACGCGAGTGGATTATCAATGTGATCCCGCGCACGCTGAAACTGGGTATCGCTACCGGGATTGGTGCCTTTTTGGCGATGATTGCGCTGAAAAATGCCGGCATTATCGTCGCCCATCCGGCCACGCTGGTCACGCTTGGGGATTTGACCAGTGCCACGCCGTTGTTATCGATTCTGGGCTTTTTCCTCATTGCCGCCGGCCATGCCCGTGGCTGGCATGGCGCAGTGCTCGGTGTTGTGCTGCTGATGACGGCCGTCGCGCTGGGGCGTGGCGATGTGGCCTATCAGGGGCTGGTGGCGTTGCCGCCGTCCTTGGCGCCGACTTTCCTGCAGATGGATATTGCAGCGGCCTTTGACGTCGCACTCTTGAGTGTTATTTTCGCCTTTTTGTTTGTCGATATTTTTGATAACTCCGGCACTTTGCTGGCGGTGACGCAAAAAGCCGGGCTGGCGGATAAAGACGGTAATGTTGAACGCCTCGGCGGCGCATTAGCGGCGGACAGTCTGGCTGCCGTGGCCGGTGCTGCGCTCGGTACATCCACCACTACCAGCTATGTCGAAAGTGCGGCCGGCGTCGCTGCCGGTGGCAGGACTGGTCTCACCGCAGTCGTGGTCGGCCTGCTGTTTGCGCTCTGTGTTTTTATTGCACCGCTGGCCGCGATGGTGCCGGTGTATGCCACCACAGGCGCGATTTTTTATGTCGCGGTACTGATGTTGTTTAATCTGCAGGAAATCGACTGGCACGACATCACCGAAGCGGCACCTGTCACTGTGGTGTTGTTGCTGACTCCACTGACGTTTTCAATCGCGCATGGCATCGCGCTGGCGTTTATCACTTACGCACTGACCAAAGCGCTATGCGGTAAACATCGCGAAGTCAGCTGGAGCATCTGGCTGCTGACCGCGTTGTTTGTGCTGAAGATTGTGTTTTTAAGCTGAGGCCAGCGGCCACTGCAAACTGGCAACAACACCGCCATCCGGGTGATTGCTCAGCCGGATGCTGCCGTGATGGCGCACCAGAATATCCTGACATAACAGCAGGCCCACGCCTTGGCCGGCATTTTTGGTGGTGTAAAAAGGGGTAAACAGATTGTCCGGGTTCTGGATGCCACAACCGTGGTCACGCAGTTCCAGCCACTGTTGCCGGCCATCAATGCCAAAGCGCAGTTGCAACACGGCTGCACTGCCGTTTTGTTGCTGCGCCTGTGCCGCGTTCAGCAGCAGATTTTGCAGTAGCTGCTGAAACAGCAGTGGGTCGGCGTAGCATTGCGGCTCACCCTGATAGTCCAATGGCAGTTGCAAGCTGTCGCTCAGTTCATCGACTAACTGTGGCAGGGCAAACCAGACCGGATGGGCAGCCGGCAGTTGCTGCTGTCGCAGATAACCGTCGAGAAAAGCCAACAGACGCTGACTACGGGCCTGGATCCGACTGAGTACCTGACGGGTGGTCGTTTGCGGCAGTTCCGGCTGACTCAGCAGTGTTTCCGTCATCGACTGCATTGGTGTCAGTGAATTACGCAGTTCATGACTGAGGACCCGTACCAGCTGTTGCTGACTCTGGCGCTGTTGCTGATAGAGCGGATGACGCAGATCCAGGGCGTAAAACAGGCCAAAACTATGCTCTGGCAGTTGCACCTGCAAGCTGAACTGTTGCCAGCCCGAGCGCAGATCTGGATGGTTGAGTAGCGGCGCTTGTCCCTGAAAGCCCAGCGTCTGTAGCGTACTGCCGGCCAATAAAGGGCGCTGCAGGCATTGTTGTGCGGCGTCATTGGCAAAACGTAATTGTTGATCTGGACCAAACAGGCACAAAGGAAACGGCAGACTACCCAGGACTGCCGTCAAGACCTGTTCTGCCGGTAGGCCTGGCTGCTGCAACTGTGGCGTCAGTTCCCACAAACAGTGCCAGTTTGCGTCGATTTGCGGGCCTGGATGTGGTTGTTGCTGGATCGCCAACAATAAATGTTGTGGCCAATGCCTGGTCCGGCGCCACAACCACCAGGACCAACCTGCCATAGGCCAGATGCTGCAGTAGAGCATGGTCAGCCATGCCAGCACGGACCAGTGGCTGTACAGCTGTCCCAGCAGCGACACCCATAAGGCCCAGCCACAGCCTAAAGCCCACCAGACGGATACCGGCCCCTGACCCATTGCCGCCATCAGGATTTCTCCAACCGGCGTGCCAGCGCAAACCGGCTGATCCCTAACAAACGCGCTGCTTCCGCCTGCTGACCTTCGGCTGCCTGCAGTGCGGCATTAATCAGTTGTTGTTGATGCCACTGCAAATCAAAAGGTGGCAGACCCATAGGCGCCAGTGGTGTGGCCTGGTCTGAAGGTGGCTGCGGGGGTGACGGTTGCAGGGCCAAATCGCTGCTGTGTAATTCGGTCTGTTCAGCCAGCACGACTGCGCGTTCAAGGACATGCTGCAGTTCGCGCACGTTGCCGGGCCAGGCGTAATCCTGCAGTTGTTGCCAGGCCGATGGACTCAGTTGCAGCTGCGGCCTGTGGTGTTTGCGGCACAATGCCGGCAACAGCTGCTGGACCAGCGCCGGAATATCTTGTGGCCGTGCGCGCAATGGTGGGATCTCTATGACCAGCGTATTCAGCCGGAACAATAAATCCGACCTGAACTGGTCGCTGCTCAGTTCGCTGTTGGTCGCACTGATGATCCGCGCATCACTGCGCTGACTTTTGCTGGCACCGACCGGTTCAAACCAGCCGGTTTCCAACACCCGCAATAACTTTGGTTGCAGCTCAGCCGGCAAACAACCAATTTCATCCAGAAACAAAGTGCCACCATCGGCCAGCGCAAAACGTCCGGTGCGTTTGTGCTTTGCATCGGTAAAAGCACCTTTTTCGTGACCAAACAACTCAGCTTCGAATAACTGCTGCGGGATCGCTGCCATATTGACGCTGACAAAAGCGCCACTGTTGCGTGCTGACAATTGATGGATCCGTGCAGCCAGCGCCGATTTGCCAACACCGCTTTCACCCAGGATCAACACATTGGCGTCGCTGCCAGCGATACGGCCTAGTTGTTTTTCCAACCGTTGCATCACCTCGCTGTGGGCTACCCAGGCGCTACGATCCTGCTGTGCGAGCTGCTGCTGCTGCCATTGGCGTTGCCGCAGCCGGCGCAGTTCCAGCCGGTCGGCGATCAATTGCAGCAAAGTGCTGTTATGCCATGGTTTTTGCAGGAAATAGTCGGCACCTTGCTGCATCGCCTGCACGGCCAAATCAATGCTGGCCCAGGCTGTCATCAGGATCACGCTCAGTTCCAGTTGTTTCAGCGCCGGCAGCAGTTGCAGACCGTCGTGTCCGCTGGTGGTGTCGCTGCAAAAATTCATATCCAGCAGGACCAGATCGGGCTTGATGGCGGCAAATTGCAGAACCTGAGCCGGTGTGCTGGCCGTTAGCACCTGATAACCGGCTTGTTGTAACAATAACTCCAATGCCAGAATGATGTCGGCATCGTCGTCTGCTACCAGAATACGGGCAGGGCTTTGCATAAAAAACTCCGGCTTTTCAACTATCCAATGTTGCTGATCTGGTCCGCAGGCCTAGCTGCTACGCAGGCTTTGCAGCGGATCCCGCCGCAATTGTTGCTGTGCAGGCCACAACATGGTTACAAAAACGCTGCACAGTAACAAGGATACCAGCAGCAGTAAAGCCAGCCATGGCAGTGGCGGAATACTGCTGAACCAGCGGGGTAATTGCTGATACAGCAGAATGCTGCCGGCGCAGCCAATGACGGCTCCAACCAGAGCAGCACCGAGCTGACGACGGCTGAGCCACCACAGCAGTTGTCCCTTGCTGGCACCGGTTGCCAAGCGGATCGCCAGTTCATAACTTTGCTGCCGTACCAGCTGCAGACTGAGACCGCCACAGCCTAACAGGGCCAGCACCAGGCTACTCAGGCAAAACAGCAGCTGAAGCAACAGTAACAGGCGCGACTGCGCAGTCCGGTCCTGCCACTCTTGCTGATTATCCTGCCATTGCAGCGCCTGCCCCTGATACAAATCCTGCAGCAGTGTGCGTACCTGTGACTCGGCCTGTGGTTCTGGCCGGGCAAATTTTAAGGTCAGACTGATGGTCTGGGCATCGGTCAGGGTTTGCCCCAGTTGATATAGCTGCGGTAGATTCCCTTCGCCTTTGTTGCTGCTAATGTCGCGAACCACAGCCAGCACCGGCAGTGCTTTACCCTGCAGGGTCAGTTGCTGCCCGACGGCTTTGGCCGGATCGGCTGGGCTGATTAAACGAGCGGCTGTTTCATCCAGCACCAGCGCTGCTTTGGTATCCGTCGCTGCCGGCAGTTGCCCCGCCACAACAGGCATCTGATAGGTGGCAAAGAGTCCGGTTTCTGTCTGTTGCAATAGACTGCTGAACTTCAGGTCAGGTTGCTGCACCGACTGGAAATTTCGCACCATATTGCTGGTAAATGGCACTTGGCCCTGATGCACCTGCAAGTCCGGCCATTGCTGTTGCAGTCGCTGTTTCAGCTGACTCAGTGTGGCCTGACGAAGTTGGTTATATTGCATGTAAGCCTGCCGGTCGAGTTGGATCCGGCTGTCTTTCGGGGCTTGCGGCAGCTGAACACTGAGGTCATAACTGTGATCCAGATTAAAACCACGGGCCCAGGTCAGTTCCCCGGCCTGATGCCAGGCCAGCCAACCACTACAACCGACCAGTATCACTGCCAGCGCCAGTTGGGCGGATAACAACAGCGCGCCTGTCCAGCGTCCCAGCTGTTGCGGGGTACCTTTGCCGCTGCCGCTAAGTTGTTGCAGCGGAGACGTCCCGGGCCGCCAAATCAGGCTGAACCATGTCAGCAGGACCAGTAACAAGCCCAGCGCAGCAACGACATCAGTGCCGGTCAGCTGTAGGTTTTCAGTCATCGGCAAAGCGGTGCCGGCTAATAACGGCACCCATTGCAACAACCAATGGCATAACAACAGACCTAATCCCAGCGCTGGCAGCAACCAGCTCAGATTTTCCAGTGCCAGCAGTAGTCGTTGTTTCGTCGCCGAGCCACCGCACAGTTGTTCCACGGCAAATTCGTGCTGGCGGCCGGCATATTGGGCCAGCAACAATTGTGTCAGATTCAGCACGGCCAGTAACACCATCAGACCGGCAGCTGCGCCTGTGACCAGCAGCAGGGTGGCACTGTTGCCTAGCAGATGCTGGCGATAATCGCGCTGATAGACGCCGAGGCCAAACTGGTCGGCAAAATGACTGAGCTTTTTGCTGGTAAGCGGTTGCTGCGTCAGTTGCAAATCACGCAAAAGCTGAGCACTGGGTTGCTGGCCATTGGGGCTGCGTAAAATAAGCAAAGTACCGGACATCAGCGAGAATTCCTGCTGCAGCGTTTCAGCTGGCTGGAAAAACTGCCAGATCTGCTGGCTGCGAATTGGTCCTATCATCGGTAAGGCTGTTGTTGTCGCCAGTACACCAGCAATCCGGTATTGGCGCTGTTTCAGCGTCAGCGCCTGGCCAATGACGGCCGGGTTGCGCTGAAATTGGTGTTGCCATAAGGCGTCGCTGATCCACAGTTCATCCGGATTGGCCAGCGTAGTGGATTTGCCCAGCAACAGCGGCAGGCCCGGCACTTCAGCAGTGCCGGCGGCAGCAAGCCAGCTGTCGGTCTGACTGAGGCGCTGGCGGTCGGTATTTTGCCAGTCGAGCTGACCTTTACGTTGCAAATACCCCCACTGGCCATACGCTTTGAGTTGTCGCAATGCCAGACCGAAGGTGACATCGTTAATCAAGGCCGGCCATTGCCAGCTGTCGCCTTTGCCCATTTGTAAATTGACCTGATGCACACTGAGCTGTTCAGGTTTGGTTATATGGGGCAAAGGTGCCAGATGCAGCTGACGGTACAGCACTGCAACCGTCAGCAGGGCCGCCAGGGTCAGTGCAAGACTGAGCACGACAGGAACGCTGCTGCGTGGTTGCAATAACAAGCGGAACAAACCGGCTTTGACGGCATGCCAGTACAACATCATGCCACCTCCTGGCGTTGCTGATCGCTGAGCAGACGGCCATCGAGTAACTGGATCTGCCGGCTCGCGCAGCGGGCGTAACGGGCGTCGTGTGTCACCAGTACAATGCTGCGGCCTTTCTGATGCAGCCGTTGCAGCAGCTGCAGCACGCTGTCGCCATTTTTACTGTCCAGATTGCCGGTGGGTTCGTCCAGTAACAATAAATCCGGATCCGTCACCAGCGCACGGGCTATCGCGACCCGCTGTTGTTGTCCGCCAGAGAGTTGCGACGGGAAAAAGTCCTGACGGTTGCCCACATCTACGTCGGCCAGACATTGTTGCACCAGCGGCCGGATTTGCTGCTCTTTCCAGCCACGGTGTCGCAGCGGTAAGGCTACGTTGTCATAAACACTGAGACGGTCAATCAGGTGAAACGCCTGAAATACGATGCCGATATGATGATTCCGGATGCGGCTACGCTGGTCCATACTCAGCGTGCTGACGTCAATTCCCGCCAGTTTTAACTGACCGCTGTCAGCACTGTCCAGCAGGCCAAGCAAATGTAACACCGTGGATTTACCGCAGCCCGAAGGCCCGGTGATTGCAACAAACTCGCCACGGCGGATCTGTAAATCCAGCTGTTGTATGGCCAGGGCCGCCACTTCGCCCTGGCGGAAACTTTTGCATAAAGCGCGTGCTTCAATCAGTAAATCTGTCATCTGTTTTTTCTCCTTGTGCAGAATCTGGGATGCCGGCATCAGGTGTCGGTGTTGATTTCGGGCTGAGGCCAGCGAGCCGGATCCGCTGCCCACAGCACTTCGCCGCCGCTGGCGCCTTGTTCAATGATCAAAAAGCCGTTGCTGAGCGCACCAAAGGTCAGCTCGCGGGCAAAAGCGCGGTGTTGATCTGTGTTGGCCGGTTGCAGAAAAACCCGGTGGGTCTGATGCGGCGTTAAGCCCGGCAACTGGCGGATATAGGTGACGTTTTTGCGCTCGCCAAGCCGGACTTTGGCCTGAACATGCTGCGCCGGTCGTAGCTGGGCTGGCAGACTGGCTGGTAACCGCACTTCAGCATTGACCGTGCCTTCCTGCACTATGGCCTCGATGCGGCTCAGTTCGCCACGGATGTTGCCAGCGACCGTTTGCAGCAACACTTCAGTACCGACTGTAACTTTGTCGGCGTCCCGGTGGTCCAGTTGAATTTGGGCTTTGAGCAACTGCTGACTGCCAATCCGCGCCAGCGCCTGACCTTGAGCCACACTCTGGCCCAATTCGACATCCAGCTGCTGCAGCATGCCATGCATGCCGGCGGTGACTGTCAACTGTTGTTGTTGCTGGAACAGCAACTGCAGTTCTTCCTGATGTTGTTGCAGAGTCAGCTGTTGTTGTGCCAGCTCGGCCTGTTGCTGCTGCCGTAACTGAATGATTTTTTGTTGTTCCAGCGCCAGCAGCTGTTGTTGCTGTTGCAGACGGAATTCAGCCCGGCGCAGCTCGACCCGCGCAGCGATGCCTTTCTCTGCCAGCTCCTGATGTAAACGAAACTCCAGCGCGCTCGCCGCCACTTCAGTTTCCAGTCTGACGACTTCTGCCTGCTGACTGAGCAGCTGATGTTGCTGTGTTGCCGCAAACGCCTGCAAGGCACTTTGTTGTTTGGCGACCTGATGCCTGGCGCTTTGCACCTGTAGTTTCAGTTGTGGATTATCGAGTTGCAATACTGGGCTGTCCGGCGTCAGTGTGGCGCCCGGTTGCTGCAAAATCGCAATCACAGTAGCACCAACTTCGGCGGTCAATAAGCGTTGTTCTGCAGATTGCAGTGTCCCCAGCGCTTCGCTGAACAGCTGCAAATCGCCAAACTGAACCGCGCTGTTTGGTGTACTGCCGGCGCTGAGAACCGGACTGATCGGGCGCAGCAACATGACCACGAGTGCGGCTAATATGGCGAGCCCGAGCGCTGACGGTAACCAGCGCCGCCAGCGGGCAGGTGGGTCGATCTGAATATCCATCACACAAGATCCGAAATAATAATGCTATGCGTTGGATTATGGAAAAGGCATGCCAAGTGTTAATTTGTTTAAATACAGTATCTTGCGTGTTTTTCTGACGTGCGGTTTCACACTTCAAACGGAGCGATGTGCGAAATCGCACGCGGAATAGCACAGAGAGCAGGTAACGGAGACAGGTTTTATAACAATGCTGGCGGACGCGACCGGCCAAGCCGGTGGCGCCACAACCAGATCAGCGTCAAACACCGCCGGCGATTTTCAGCCGTTCTAATTCGCAGGCGATCAAAAATTCCCAGCTCTCCAGATGGCGTTTGGCCTGCTCCAGCGTATCACCCCAGACATACAGACCATGGCCGCGGACCAGCACGGCGGATTGCAGCTCGCCGGCGCGCTGGCGCAGCTGGGCTGCGAGCTGTGGCACTTGTGGCGCGTTATCGAGGATCACCAGTTGCAGCGCCGCGTCTGCATCGTTGCAGCCGGCAATGCCTTTTTGCATCTCATAGCCGCTGATCGGATAACCATCGGCGCGGATCAGGCGGGAAAATACGGTGCTGCTCAGTGAGTGCGAATGCAACACCGCTTTGCACTGTGGAAATAACTGATAAAGCGCAACATGCAGCGCGGTTTCCGCTGCAGATGCGCCACTGCAGCGCAAATCGCCATCAGCCCAACTGACATTGCGCAGGTCCTGTGGACTGAATTCATGATTGTCTTTCTGGCCGGTCAGCAAGCAGCTGTGCTCAGACGCGCGGATCGACAGATTGCCGCCCGTGGCTGGCAGCCAGTTTTTTTGCGCGATCCAGCGGCCAATAGTACAGAGCTGAATGGCATAAGGGTTTAATTGATGGCTGGCTGTCATGTTCATCTTTATGTTTAGACGTCTATACGTGAAACTGTCTGGAATGATAGCACCTGATAAAAAAGCGGCCAAGTCGTTTTTCCCTGCGCTAGTGTTGTCCACAGCTGGACGGATAGGCGGGCTGCGGTTGAAGTGCTAGCATGGCGTACAGATCAAGCAGCACGGCGAAGGCAACCTGATGGAACTGAAAAGCAAACTACCGGCGGTCGGGACGACCATTTTTACCCGGATGTCGCAACTGGCGCAGCAACATGGCGCACTGAATTTATCGCAGGGGTTTCCGGATTTTCCGGCCGAGCCGCGCTTGCTGGCAGCGTTAAACCGCGAAGTGTTGGCCGGGCGCAATCAGTATGCGCCGATGCCCGGCGTGCCGGAACTCAGGCAACAAATCAGCGCACTGATCCAACGGACTTATGCGGTGTCCGTTTGTGCCGACAGTGAAGTGACTATCACCAGTGGTGCCACTGAAGCGTTGTTTGTTGCGATTCAGGCGGTGGTGCGCAGTGGTGACGAAGTCATAGTCTTTG
This sequence comes from Gammaproteobacteria bacterium, assembly GCA_027484495.1. GTDB lineage: Bacteria > Pseudomonadota > Gammaproteobacteria > Enterobacterales > Alteromonadaceae > Pararheinheimera. The sequence continues at coordinate 2,887 of JAIXSW010000201.1, read as the reverse complement.
ACCCGGCCTATGACAGTTATCAGCCAGCCGTCGAACTGGCGGGCGGTAAAACTGTGCATATTCAGCTGTGTGCCCCGGATTACCGGGTGGACTGGGCCGCGGTCGAGCGGCGCATCAGTGACCGTACCCGGCTCATTATCGTCAATAGTCCGCACAATCCGACCGGCATGGTCTTTACCGATCTGGACTGGCAAGCGCTGGCGGATCTGGTGCAGCGCCATGGCCTGTTTTGTATCAGTGACGAAGTGTATGAACATATGGTGTTTGACGGTATGGCGGCACAAAGTGCCCGGCAGTATCCGGCATTGGCCGAGCGTAGTTTTATCGTGTCATCTTTTGGCAAAACCTTCCATGTCACTGGCTGGAAGCTGGGTTACTGCACAGCCCCCAAACTACTGAGCGCGGAATTTCGCAAAATTCATCAGTATGTCACTTTCTCCAGTTTTACTCCGGCACAATATGCCATCGCGGAGCTACTCGATACTGCACCGCAGCTGGTGAGCGGACTGGCGGCGTTTTATCAGCAAAAGCGGGATTTATTCCGCCAGTTGCTCAGTGATTCTGCGTTGAAGTTATTGCCTTGTCAGGGCACTTATTTTCAATTGGTAGATTTCAGCGCTGTCAGCACCCTGGACGATGTGCGTTTTTGCGACTGGCTGACTACCGAAGTGGGCGTCGCAGCGATTCCGCTGTCGGTGTTTTCCCGCCAGGAACAGGACAGCCGGATCATCCGTTTTTGTTTTGCCAAACAACAGCACACGTTAGAGCAGGCCGCGGCCAGGCTGCAGGCGTTGTCTGCGATAGCATCATAAGGAGTACAACATGACTCAGAACGCCGTTGCCGCAGATGTTCAAACTGATTGTCTGGATGTGGCGCTGATCCAGACTGAGCTGGTCTGGCAGGATGCCGCAGCGAACCGTGAATGGTTACAGCCTTTGCTGTGGCAAGCCTTGGGTGCTGATTTGATCATTCTGCCGGAAACCTTTAACAGCGGTTTTTCGATGCAAAGCCGGCAGATCGCAGAAACTATGCAAGGCCCGACTTTGCACTGGCTGCAGCAACAGGCACAGCAGTTGGGCGCGGTGATTTGTGGTTCGATGGCAGTGTCAACAGATGCCGGTATTTTTAACCGGCTGTTATGGGTGCAGCCAGAAGGCAAAATCGCTTATTACGATAAACGGCATTTGTTCCGCATGGCCGGAGAAGACCAGCATTACAAGCAAGGTCAACGCCGGGTGATTGTTGAATTTAAAGGCTTTCGGCTCCTGCTGCAGGTCTGTTATGACCTGCGCTTTCCGGTATTTTCGCGCAATCAGAACGACTACGACGCGGTGATTTATGTCGCGAACTGGCCAGCGGCACGCAGCCGGATTTGGAGCACTTTATTGCAGGCCCGCGCCATTGAAAATCAGGCATTTGTGCTGGCTTGTAACCGCGTCGGGCATGATGGCAACGGCCATGCTTACAGCGGCGATTCGGTGCTGCTGAATTATCTCGGCGAGCCATTGGCGGAACTGGCACCGGGTGAAGCCGGTGTATTACGTGGCCGGCTGGATTTGCAGGCATTACAACAATTTCGCCGGCAGTTTCCGGCAGCACTCGATGCCGATGCATTTATCCTGACAGCTGAATAAGTTTCAGCTGCTGGCACCATCTGCTGTGCCGGCTGCTTTGTCACGATCACCGGCAAAATTGATAGCGCAGGGACGAGACTTTGCCGTCGGCTTTTGTTACAAATGAACAGCACAAACCGACATAAAAACAAAGGCGTACCTATGTTTCCAACATTTAAGTTCACCACTAAAGTCACGCTGGCGGCTTCGCTGCTGCTGGTCACAGTGCTGGGTTTGTTTACCATTAATAATTTTGTGTTGTTGCGCGGTCAGACCCATGACCAGCTCGAAGCCGTGCTGACCGAAGTGTCGGAGTCAGTGTCACGCAATATCTCGAACTGGCTCAATGCGCGGCTGCAAATCGTCAAAGCGGTGGCCGAAGGGCATCAAGCCAGCGACGACAAAGCCACCACTATTCGTCGGCTACAGGATGCGCGCAGCGCCGGTGCCTTTAAGAACGTCTATATCGGTACCGCTGAACGGACTTTTTTACTCGACGACCCGACCGTGCAGCTCCCGGCTGATTATGACCCGACCGGCCGGCCCTGGTATCAACTCGGTGAGCAAAAACGCGACACGGCCTTTACCACGCCTTATGTCGATGTCACGACCAATGATCTGACGCTGACCGCCGTCGTGCCGATGCAACGCGATGGCCAGTTTAGCGGTGTCGCCGGCGGCGATATCGACATGCAGACCGTCAGCCGCATCGTCAATGAAACCGACTTTTTAGGTTTTGGTTTTGCCATTTTGCTGGACGAACAAGGCCGGATCCTCAGCCATCCGGAAAAACAGCAAAACGATAAACTGATGTCCGAGTATTTTGGCAAAGCCTTGCCACTGGAAAAAGACTTTGCCGAGGTCACCATTGCCGGACAAGAGCGGCTGGTGTCTTTTATTCCGGTAACCGGCATCAACAACGTTAACTGGTATTTAGGTGTCGTCGTCGACCCACAGCTGGTGTACGCCTCGGTGGATTCATTCCGCAATATGGCGCTGCTGTATATCGTGTTGGGTGTACTGGCGATTGTCGCATTAATGAAATTCTTACTGCAGGTGCTGATGCGGCCAATGGTGGTGCTGAACCAAGCGATTGAAGATATTGCGCAGGGCGAAGGTGATTTAACCCGTCGGCTGACGGTGCAGAATAACGATGAATTTGGCCGCTTGTCGCATGCCTTTAACCAGTTTGTCGACAAAATCCATGGCTCGATCCGCCAGGTCAAAAACACCACGGCAAGCCTTGATCAATCGATCCATAGCCTGTTGCAGC
>JAIXSW010000357.1 GCA_027484495.1 Gammaproteobacteria bacterium | reverse complement strand
TGACTGATACCGGTTATTTGTTCCCGGAAACTTATCAGTTTATCGACGAACTGACCGCCCGATTACAGCTGAATCTGCAGGTGTATCGCGCCGATCTCACGCCAGCCTGGCAGGAAGCGCGTTTTGGTCAGCTCTGGACCACACCAGAAGGTCTGAAACAATACAATCAGCTGAACAAAGTCGAGCCGATGCAACGTGCGTTGCAAGAGTTGCAAGTGAGCAGCTGGTTTACCGGCCTGCGCCGCAGCCAGAGCAGCAGCCGCACTGATACGCCGATTGTCGGTATTCAGCGTGGCGTGTTGAAGATTAATCCGATTGTCGAATGGACCAACAAAGATATTTTTTATTATCTGAAGGACCACAACCTGCCGTACCACCCGCTGTGGGAGCAGGGCTATGTCTCGGTCGGCGATACCCATTCCAGCGCACCGTTGTCGGCTGGAATGAGCGAAGAAGACACCCGCTTTAATGGCATGGGCCGCGAATGTGGTCTGCATGTCGCCGGTGACGGTATCTAAACGTAAACGCCTGCGCCGGTCTGGCCGCAGGCGTGTTGATCTCTGGCTAAAGGTTATATCGCCTGCACTGTGCTGAGCGCCTGCGGATTAAATAAGCGTGCTGGCAAGGCTTGTGGCGTCACTTTGTCGTAATGCAGCACTGTCACGTCTATGCTGTGCATCCGGTCCAGCAGTTCCATCGCGATAACACGCGGTGCTTCGCCGGTACCACTTCGGACAAAACGGGCGGATTTGGCCTGTTTGCCGGAGGGCAGATAAAACTCAGCCCGCAGCGGGAATTGGTCGCTGCTGCTGACCCACAGTTCAATCCGTTGATAACTCAGGCCATCGCGCTTGGCCTGCAGGCTGAGCTGAATACCGTCACTTTGCTTATCAGCAGCCACCAGCTGATAATCCTGCTGCCAGTTCAACGTGGCCACATCACCGCTGGACGCTTCACCCATCAGCTTTTGTAGCGGCGTGATGCGTAGCGCGCGGCGGCTACCTGGTAGCTGTAACCAGAATTGCTGGTCCTGCAATAACACTTTTTGCCCCTGACTGGTGCCGCCAGTGAAAATCACCAGCGATTTGCGATCTGCGCCGGACAGCAGCTGATACGGCTGCATTTTTTCGCTGCGACCGGCTTTGATCGTTTCAATCCGGCCCTGCAGCACAAAACTTTGTTGTGGTCCGCGAAACTGTTCGGCGGTCGCCAGATATTGCTGCGCCTGCGGTAATGGTAATTCGGCGGCGAAGCTGGTGCTGTGCGTGCTGGCGAGCAGCAACAAGGTCGTGATCAGGGTGGCAAAACGGGGAAATGTATTCAGTGTGGCTGCCATGGTGCAATTCCTGTGGGTGCTGAAGTTCAATGCAGACTAATCAAAATGGGCATTTGTTGCAGAGCGCGCTGACGAAAGGTCGCTGGTGCCGCCAGATGGCAGCCGGTGCGGACCAGCTGCCAATGCGTATGGGTTAAACAAACCCCAGCGCATCGACCAGCGGCTTACGCGCGGCGCTCAGACTGGCTTTCAGCGCAAACAGCATACAAACCACCATCAACACCAGACCGGCATAGAGGGTCAGTTCAGCGCTGAAACTAATCATCAGCGGGTAGCCCTGACTGGAGCCGGGTGGCGGTGGCATCATCACTTCAAACTGGCGCAGTAATTCACAGCACAGCAACGTAGACAGGGTAGCGACGACGGCGCTAAAGGCACCCAACAGCAAGGCTTCCATGACGAAGTTGCCGACGATGCGGCTGCGGCGCTCACCAAGGGCTGCCATAGTGCCAATCTCCCGGGTCCGTTCAGTCACTACTTGCGAAATACCATGGCCGACGGCGAATAACACCAGCAATAACATCAGGATGCCGAGAGTGCCGAAGATGCGGTTGTACAGGTCGCGCACGGCTTTAAACACAAAGGCGCGGTCTTGCCAGGGCGTGACTTTATTAACTGGTACTTCGTTTTGCAGCATGGCCGCCAGTTCATTTTGCTGTTGGTCATTGAGCAGATAGATATTCAGTTCGCTGATTTTGTCGCTTTGCAGCAATTGCTGGCCTGCTTGGATCGGCAGATACAACTGGCGTTTATCCAAATCCGGCACGCCGGTGGAGAAGATGCCGACCACCACCACATCTAACGCATTCAGTGCTCCAGTGCTGGTGGCGGACATCAGGCTCAGTTCGCTGCCGACTTTGGCTTTTAGAATGGCGGCAAGACCTTCACCAATCAGCAGTGGGATGTTGTCGTCCGGTTTGCTCAGATAGGCCGGTGGCAACACGCCGCCTGCTTTGATTTGCAGGAACGGGCCTTTTAACTGGAACTCGCTGCCATCGACACCACTACCGAGGAAAATCGTCGATTTTTCGCCGTTGGACACCAGGCCGGAAAACTGTAAGCGCGGTAACACCGCTTTGACATCGTCACGCGCCAGCAGCCGTTTTTCCAGCGCCGGGTCGCGGTTGATGCCGTGTTGCAGCGGCACATCTTCGTTATCGAGGAAATAATCCGGGTGACTCAGCGTCAGATGGCCCAGATCGCGGGCGGCTTTTTCGGCCAGTGACTGATAGGTAAACAGGGCAAAACCGGCCCCTAACAACACCGCGGTCATCGCCGCGCTGCAGACCATGCCGGTAAACACAGTGCGACGGCGGTGGCGCCATAAATTTAAACATGCAGCGTGCAACATGATGATTCTCCTAGTGCGTGTTAACGTTTGGTGGTTTAGCTGGCGCGGCGCGTGGGTTGAAGGCTTTGCGGCTGATTTTCCACCAGCACGCCGTCTTTGAGGGTTAATAACCGCGAGCAGCGCTCGTACAGCCTTGGGTCGTGGCTGGCAATTAAAAAAGTGGTATTGGCGTCACGGCCAAGTTGCTGCATTAAATCAATCACTTGTGCAGCGCTAACGCCATCGAGGTTGGCGGTTGGTTCGTCTGCAATCACCAGTGGTGGCGCTTTGACTAAAGCCCGGGCAATCGCGACGCGTTGTTGTTGGCCGCCGGAGAGCTGATCTGGCCGCTGGCTGGCAAATTTGCCCACGCCAACGGCCTCCAGTAGCGCCATGGCCCGCGCGCGGCGTTCGGCTTTGGCGACGCCAAGCAGCTGCAGCGGATATTCAACGTTTTCCAGCGCAGTCAGCACCGGCAGTAAGTTATAGCGTTGAAAGATGAAACCAATGGCCCGACAGCGCAGTAGGGCCAGAGCGGCCGGCTCTGTTGGCACTGGCTGCTGATCCAACCAAATCCGGCCTTGCGTTGGCGTGTCGAGCAGGCCGAGCAGATTCAGCAAGGTGGATTTACCGCTGCCAGACGGACCGCACAACGCGACCATCTCGCCGGCGTAGATCTCGGCGCTGACATCTTTTAACGCGGTGTTTTGTGACAAACCGCTACCGTAGGTTTTGCTCAAGTGTGCGAATTTCAACATGACCTGCTCCTTGTGATCACCGCATTACTGCGCGCTTTGCTGTTGCCAGGTTTTTGCCAGCGTTTCGTCACCGGCTTTGCTGGCGGCTTTGGCGCCACAGCGATACAGAGCTTGTTGCGCGGCTGTTGGTGCAAAACCGAACGCCGGGCTTTGAATCTGGTTTTTCAGCAGGGCATAACCTTCGTCAAAGCGGTTAAACAGGTCGGGCAAATTGATAAAAGTGCAGCCGGCGATGGTATGGACCTGCATAGTCGCTATGGCTTGAGCGCGGTCCTGCGGGTCTAACTGGCGCAGCGTTTTATCCAGTTTGCTCAGGCCCTGTTCGGCCGCCTTCATCTTGTTCCACGGCAGCATGGCGTGCTTGGCTGACGCCGTTTCGACAGCACCTAACATGGCCTGCAACTGCAGATCTTCCGGCGCCGCAGCGCTGGCGGCGGTGAGTTTCTCAATGGCTTGTTCGTTGGCCGAAGCATCGCCCTGTACACCTTGCTGATAAATGGACATCCAGTTATTCGCCATGGCCGGAGCAGCCAGCATCAGTGCAGAGGTCAGTAACAGTGGGCGGAAAAAAAGAGTGGTTTTCATGTTGTCTCTCCTGAGTTGAGGCCGGTCGGTCATAGCGGCCTGATGAAGTGACTGTAAGGGCTTCGCCAATCTGCTGCAGGCTGAGCTGACAGACGGGCAAAAATGGCGCTGAATGGTAAAAACCGGCGGCTGGATGGAGTGGCGTCTGATACTGCCCCGCATCCAAACCTGAATAGCGTGGCCGCTGGGTATGCTATCGAGAGCATGAGGATGCTTAGCTATTAACGTCGTAGGATAGCGCCTGACCCGTTTAGGTTTGCTAGGTGTGCTTTTGGGAAGTACGCAATAGGTTAGCTGTTAGCGGGTTTGCAGTGAGTCTTATTAACAAACACAGGCGATTGCACTTGTCCGTCAGCACTGATTTCGATGCATTCGCCCTTGTCCTATCATGTTAAGTGTCACCGAGTTTTATTCAAGTGATCATGCAGTCTGCCCACTACTTTTGTTTAGCTGGTACGAGACGGATCGCCTGTTCCGGACAAGCTTTCACACATAAATTACACGCTTGACATAGGTCAGGCTGCACAACCTGCGCTTGCTGCCAGCCATGGACGAACCCCTTGATTTTGCCGATTAAATGTAAGTCTTTTCGTTTCTCTTTTGCCAATTTGCCAAGCTCGAAGACACCATAAGGACAAACATTGATGCAAGGCCCCTTCGCTTCGCATTTGTTCGGGTCAATCACTGGGACAAAGACCCCGGCAGGAATTTTACAATGAGCCATAGACATACCTCAAAATGCATTTTTATGATGATGGGATTGTGTGCAGACGGGAGTCGCTATCACCGGCTATATCCGCTGGTCGCAACATCACTGTGAAAGTCACTGGCCAGTTGATCAAAACTGCTGGGTTCTTCCGGCTGCGGGTGGCCAAAACAAAAGCCTGAAGTCGCAACATCCAGGATAAAATCGCCGAATATACAGCTTGCTTGATCTTCTGCCGCAGCACCGGCAACCACCATCAACGGTAATAAATGTTCCTCCCTCGGATGAGCTAAGCGGGCGGCAGGGGCCTGCTTCCATTGCAGCAACGCTTGCTCCCGTGCGGTACCCGTCAGTTTAAGAGTGCTATCGCGTAACCAACTATCAAACAACAACGACATGACTCTGGCTTGGGGGCCCCGGGCCACTAAGTTGTGAAAACTCTGACCACTGCCGATGATCAGCAGTCCTTCTTTGCGTAGTGGTGCTAAAGACTGTCCCAGTCGATAATGCAGAGCTGCATCGAGTGAGGTGTGCAAACTCATCATCACCACAGGCACATCAGCGTCGGGCCACATCGGTTGCAACAGGCTGTAGACTGCGTGATCAAAATTACGGTTGCTGTTTTGCGCAACACTCCAATTTGCTTCAGTTAATAATTGATAGATCCGTTGTGCCCATTTCGGCTGTCCTGGAGCCTGATACTGAACCTGGTACATGGCAGCTGGAAACCCTGTGAAGTCGTATATCATGCCCGGAGCCGCAGCACACGACACTGTAATAACCGGCGCTTCCCAGTGGGCACTGATCAGCAAGATACAACTCGGTTTCGCGCTGAGCTGGGGAGGGATTGCTGCTAATGCGCGCTCGAGAGATGCAAACAATTGTCGAAAATCACCTGTCATAAAAGGCCAAGGCCCCCCGCCATGCGGCAAATAATATGTCGGCAAAGTGGGTGGGTTTGGACTAGTGAGACTGATGCTTTCAGCGGGTTGTTTGATCGGCAAACTTTGCATGATGACTACCTTTGCAGGGTCGGCCTGCGCATTTATCTGCTGATAATCGGTGCTCTATTTAAGCGACCGTACAAAACCCACCATGACAAACCTAAAATAGATAGATTCATCGGCAGGACCATCCATTCCGCACGGTAACTGTGAAAAGCCATGGCACAGAGTTGCAGTAACATAGAGCCTGCAGCAGCAACGAGCGTGAGTCGGGGATACAGACGCAGCAATGCTGGTAGCAAGATACCAAGCCCGGCCGCGATATCGATCACACCAATGGTTCGTAAAAACTGTTCTGGAACTTCAGCGGACCAAGGGATTTGCGTTGCCACTGTATTGACTGGAGCAAGCAGTTTCATCAGGCCTGCAGGTAAATAAACCGCTGTAAGCAGCAGCTGGCTAAGCCAGAGGCTACTGCGAAGTAACCTTCCTGCCTGCACTTTGCTGTCGGCACTGGCTTTGGTCGTTTCGGTTGAAGTTGGGGATCGTCGTGTCATTTGTTGTCTTCTGAGTTGAGGGGCGACATTCGCCTTGTTGTCGATGAGCGGCGATTATTACAGTAAAATATTTGAATGAAATCTGGCCGATTGTGATATAGATAATCAGATATTTAGATTGTTTTGCTGCGTGCACTTGCGCGGCTTCAAGGTGTTCTATGTTCCAAAAGTCAAAAAATGAATTGCGAAACACCAGTCAGCATGCCATCGCAAAAGCGATCACGACAGCAGCTGATTTGCCGTATTCACTCGATCAATTGCAGGTATTGATAGCTGTGGTGGATATGGGAGGTTTTGCCGCAGCGGCACGACACCTCGGTCGAGCCCAGTCTGCGATTACTTACGCGATAAGGATGTTGGAAGAACACACGGGTTTGATTTTGTTTGACCGTGCCCATTACCGGCCTCAACTGACAGACGCTGGACGAACCTTGTTGCCGCGGGCGCGTCGTATTGTTGCCGAACTCATTGAGTTCCATCAACATGCACACGACTTTTCCCGTGGTGTTGAGGCTGAATTAAGCATAGTGATAAACGAATTTGCCTGTACAGACTTACTCATCGCGGCATTAAAGCAGATGCGGGCGTTATATCCTTCAGTCAAAGTTCGTTTGACCCAACAGCCATTTGGCGAGGATATTGAAATGATTCGCCGTGGCTCCGCTCAGATGGGATTTATCCCGGAAATAGCGCCGCTGGGCAACGAATTTGCATCCGCTTGGGTGGCTCGGCAGCGTTTGGTAGCTGTCGCCGCCCCACAACATCCCTTGGCCCATCAACCGATGCCGATGGATATTGAATCGTTGCAACGACACTTGCAAATTGTATGGACGAGAAGCGCTGAAATGCAGGCTGTGCATAAGTCAGCGTTATTACCACTGGGCAAACCACAAGATTTAGGCATTCATTCATTAGATACCTGGTATGTCACAGAGCTAAAGACAAAACGCCAATGCATTTTGGCTGGTTTGGGCTGGGGCAGTTTGCCATTGCATTTGATTCAGGATGATTTGACTTCAGGCACTTTAGTCGAATTGAAACTGACTAGTTGGGAAGGTCGGGATCGCATGCCAGCCTTTGATCTGTGCATGTGTCGGCTCAAGAAGTTAAAACTGGGACCTGCAGCGACATTTTTAATGGCAGCAATGGCAACACGGCCGGGTGAATCTGCTCCGCTCAGTTAATGCCCCGCGCTGGTAATTGTGCAGTCGTTGAACAAAAGTTGGCGCCCGTAGTATCGGGTACAGGCACGGTTCTGAGGTTCCGCATCTGCTTGGTCAAAGTGGGCACTGCAGTGGCTTCGGCCGTTTTGAACCCGCCTAATGCTGGCGAAACAAATGCTGATAAGCGCGGCTGACGGCCAGTTCCGTCGGGTTGTTTTTCAGTACCAGCGTCATGTGGCCAAATTCGTCGCGTTCGACTTTCAGGATGCTTTTGACCCGGACGATACAGCCGCGGTGGATGCGCCAGTACAGTTGTGGGTCGAGTTGTTGTTCTAAGGTGGCGATTGCGGTGCGGATCAGGTATTGCTGGCCGGCGCTGTCTACCGTGGTGTACTTGTCTTCGGCGAGGAAAAAGTCGATATCGGCCACATCCAGCAGGTGGATCGTGTCGCGCTGGCTGGCTTTGATCCAGCGCAGCGGCTCTGTCTCAGACGCTGCAGTGTTGACTGCCAGAGTTTCGTTCTGCGGCGGCGTTGCTGCCGCAGTCGGCAGCAATTGGCTTAGCAGCTGTTGTAAATGCAGCAAATTTGCCTGGGGTTTTTGCTGCTGGCTCAGTCTTTGTTGCAGACGTGTGATGCACTGCTGCAGCCGCGCTTCTTCTAACGGTTTTAACAGATAATCCACCGCTTCCAGTTCAAAAGCGCTGACCGCATGCTGGTTATAGGCGGTGCTGAACACCACCAAAGGTGGCGCGGGTAAACGGCGTAACTCGCGTAATAACTGCAGCCCATCTAAGCCCGGCATCTGAATATCCAGAAAAGCGACGTCGAAAGGTTGTTGCTGGCACAAAGTCAACGCGACAGCACCGTCTTCGGCCAACGTGGTCTGTGCCTCTGGCCAGAACTCGGCCAGCAGCGCCTGCAAATGGCGGCGTAACAAAGGTTCGTCATCAGCAATCAACAGACGGGGGGCCGTAGAATTTTCACTCGAATTCAAACCATGACTCACAACGGGATCTCCAGACGGACAATGGCCTGATGGTCGGCCAGCGTTAAAGTTAAACAGGACAAGTCGCCATAACGTTGCTGCAGCCGCGCGCGGGTATTGCTGAGGCCAATTCCCTGTCCCTTATGGCTGCCGCGCGGCTGACTGTCGGTAACGGACGGGATCGAGTTGCTCAGCACACAACAGAACTTCTGCTGTTCAACAAAAAGCCGGACCTGCAGCTGACCGCCACTGCGCACCGGTTCAATGCCGTGTTGCAAGGCGTTTTCTAACAAAGGTTGCAATAGCACCGGCGGCACCTGCAGTTGCAGCGGCAGGTCGTCGCTTTGTTGCCAGTCCAGCTGCAGGCGCTCACCGAGACGAATTTGCTGAATTTGCAGATAAGCGCGGCTGAAGCTGAGTTCATC
>JAIXSW010000307.1 GCA_027484495.1 Gammaproteobacteria bacterium | reverse complement strand
GCTTGTTGCTGCACGCCACTGAGCTGAGCTTTAACCAGCCCTATAACGGTGAACGGCTGCACTTTGTTTGCCCGCCGCAGCTGCCGTTATTTGGCCCGGCTGAGTTACCGCCACTTTATTCCGACGAGCAGATGTTGTGCTCAACGGACAAGATACTGACGGTCTGAACAGCGCCGCCTGACCGGTCACGGCGCTTGTCACAAAGCTCGCGCGGCTGCACAATCCACATGGTATATCTGACGGATTTTTCGGGAAATTTTATGTATCGGATCGCTTTGGCGGGGCTTGGTGATATCGCGCAAAAAGCCTATTTACCACTGGTCTGCCAGCATCCGCAGATCAGGCCGGTGTTGTGCAGTCGTAATAACAGTGTGCTGCGTAGTTTGGCTCAGCAATACCGCATCGATGATTGCTACAGCGACTTTACGACGATGCTGGCAAATCATCCTGATGCGGTGATGATCCATAGCAGAACCAACAGTCATTTTCAGCTGGCGACGGCGGTGCTCGAAGCAGGCATCCCACTGTTTATCGACAAACCAGTCTGTGACACACTGGCACAAACCGAGCAGTTACTGACACTGGCTGCTGAAAAAAATCTGCCGTTTGTGGTAGGTTTTAACCGCCGTTTTGCGCCACTTTATCAGGCGCCTTTATACGCCAAACCAGCGGAAGCCCCCTTACAAGCCCTGCATTATCAAAAACACCGGCATTTGCACAGTGCACCACCCCGTCAGCTGATTTTTGACGATTTTATTCATCTGATTGATATCTTGGTGGTGGCGGCTGGGCTGAGCGATATCACTGACCTCAGCATCCAGCACCATTTTCTGCGCGATCAGCAACTGCTGCAAAAAGTACGGCTGCAATTTACCCATAGTGGCCGGGATTTTTGCGCTGTGATGGACCGGCGTGCCGGCGCCAGTTTTGAACGGCTCGAGGTTTTCGCCAAAGACCGGTACTGGCAGATTGATAATCTGCGTGGTGGTCAGCACAGTGTCGCCGGCACTTTACAACCACTCGGCTTTGGTGATTGGGTGCCCACCCTGACCCAACGCGGCTTCAACGCCATGCTGGACGACTGGTTGAGTGAACTTGCCGCCGGCGAAACCAATCTGCAGCGCCTGCAACAGTACCGGCTTAGTCACCAGATCGCGGAACAGCTGACCTTGGCTGCCGAAGCGTTTTTACAACAGGCTTAAACAGCCAACTTCGCCAGCAAAAAGCCCCGGTTTTCGGGGCTTTTGCTGGCGAATAACGTTGCCTGCCTGTTACAGCGTGCGGTCAAACAACTTTTCAATCCGGCGATATTCGTCCAGCCAACTGCTCGGTTGACGGAAACCATGCGGTTCTACCGGGAAAATAGCCGTTTCAAAACTATTGATTTCATGTTCAATCAGCCGCTGTACTATCCGCACTGAATCCTGGAAAAACACATTGTCATCAACCATCGGCGAGTTAATTAACAGCTGGCCTTTTAAGCCTTCGGTGAAATAAATCGGCGAACTGCGCTCATAGGCAATAGGGTCAACATCGGGTGTATTGAGGATATTTGCCGTATACGGGTGATTGTAATATGCCCAGTCGCCAACCGGCCGCAGCGCCGAACCAGCTTTAAACAGCTCAGGTTGCTTAAACATCGCCATAAAGGTCATAAAGCCACCGTAAGATCCGCCATAAGTGCCAATCCGAGCCCGATCAACATGCGCATTATCGACCAGCCAGTTCACACCATCCGCCAGATCTTCAATTTCCGGAGTGCCCATCTGGCGATAAATCGCGGTACGCCAGTCACGGCCATAACCTTTTGATGCCCGGTAATCCATATCCAGCACCACATAACCTTTTTGTGTCAGCAGGTTATGAAAGAAAAACTCGCGGAAATAGCTGGACCAGCCTAAATCACTGTTTTGCAGATAACCGGCACCATGGTTGAAAATGACGGCGCGACGTTTTTCGCCTTGTTTGTAGTCTTTAGGCAAGTACAGCTTGGCATAAACCGGCGCTTTACCATGGCTTGAAGGTACAGCGACGACTTGCGGTGCCTGTAGCGCCATATTCTGCAGTTCTTTCGAAACGGTAAAAGTCAGGCGTTTTAATGGCGCGCTGGGTTGGTTCTCCATCACATACAGCTCTTCCGGCAGCAGCGACGTGGAATAACGCACCAGCAGCTTTTGCTCATCTGGCGACAGCTTAAACGTCAGATTGCCGCTGAGCTGGGTCAGTGCAGTGGTTTTGCCACTGTCCAGCGCCACTTTAAACACATTATAGATGCCAGGATGCTGCGCATTAGCGCGATAATAAACGCTGCGGCGATCTTTACTCAGTACCGGCTGGCTCACTTCAAAGCTGCCGCTGGTCAGCTTTTTCGCCTCACCTTTGAGCGGTTTCAGATACAAATGCGAGTAGCCACTTTGTTCAGACAGGAAATACAGCTGGTTATCATAGGCCCAGCCGAAGTTGTTAAAGTCGTAGTTAATCCAGGCTTCATCATGTAAACGGTGCTGTTCAACAAAACCTGCTTTTTTAAAATCGACAGTGGTTAGCCAGCGGTCTTTGTTGTCCCAGGCTTTAAGCATCAACGCTACCTGGCTGCCGTCGGCGTTCCAGCGAATCGCAGACTGATCCCAGCTCCAGTCGTTAATCAGCGTGATGGCACGCGGCTTTTTCTCGGACTTATAGGTTTTGCCATCGCGTTTGGCATTTTCCGCTTTGACACTAGCCAATACATCTTCGTCAAACCCGGACAGCACGTCTTGCTTCAGTTCTTTCGCTTCTGCTGTTGCCAGGTCAACCAGGAAAAACTGCTCTGGTTCTGGTTTTTGATCGTTGACGCGCCGGCGTACCGGCTGTGCGGCAATATCACCATTACCGGTGATGTAATTTGGCATGATATCGCGCTCGTCATTCCAGCGGGTTTTCGCACCTAAAGCCAACACCAGCTTGCTGCCATCCGGTGACAACGCTGCGTCGGAAATTTGTTTATCTTTGCCAAGATAAACCGGCGCCACTGCCACAGTATTATTGGCTTTGCGCAGTGCTTCCTGCTGCTGGTACAAGTCCACTGCGTTTTTATGCTCAAGCGCGACGAATTTAATCAGTTTATGCTGTTCTTCGGCCAGATAACCCTGCGGGGCTGGCGGTGCAGTAGGTGCGTCTTCCAGTTTCAGGCTGGCCAGTTGCACATGCAAACCGCTATTTAAATCAACTGCATAGAAATCCCAGCCCTGGCGCCAGGCGACACGGCCATCGGTCAAAAACTGCAGGGCCAGCCGGTTGTCATTACTGCGCGTCAGCTGACTGATCTTGCCGTCACTGAGACTTTTGACAAACACATTGCCTTCAAAAATCCAGCCGGCAAATTTGCGATCCGCGGAAAATACCTGCTCGGCAGCACCGACATCATCCAGATCGTTTAACGCCACCTGTGTGCTCTGCCCGCTATCAATGCGAACCTGATGCCAGTCGCGCAGCTCATTGCCGGCTTGTTTGCGCTGATAAATCAGCGATTGGCTATCCGCAGACCAATAAGCCAGCTCCGGTTGGCGGCCGAGCCAATCCTGATGGGCCATCGCCTGCTCGATGGTCATAGCCACAGTGCCGCTCTGGCCCTGAATTTGTTGTGTTTGCAGATTAAAGCGCGCGGCTTCGCGTTCGGCGAATACCGGGGGTGTAGATAAAATGGCGGTGAGGGCGAGTGCGATGGCGCTGTACTGGAGTTTTTTCATGTTGTGTAGCCAGACCTGAGCTGAGATTGTGGACAGAGCCTGTTGTTATACAAAGCAAGTCCGCCAAATTCAATCTTCTGCGCCACAATTGCCAAAGACCGGGACCAAATGCCCGGTCTTGATGGCTGTTTAACTGGTCAGACTCAGGCTGCCAGGTCTGCCGTTAATGACTGGATTTGTGCACTGGCAGCAGACAACGCCTGCGCCGCGCTGTCAGGTCCCATGTTCAGGCCTTCTGCGTAAACGAAATGCAGATCCTTCAGACCAATAAAGTTGAAGAAGCTCTTGAGGAATGGGGTCTGTGAATCAGCTGGCAGGTCTTTGTAGATACCGCCGCGAGTCGCGAATATCACCACCGGCTTGTCAGCCAGTAATCCGACCGGACCTTGTTCAGTATATTTAAAGGTAATACCAGCACGGGCCAAACGGTCAAACCAGGCTTTTAGCTGGCTCGGTACGCCGAAATTGTACATCGGCACGCCTAATAAAATGACATCCGCTGCCTGCACTTGGGCAATAGCGTTATCGGACAATGCTGCAAGCGCTGCTTGTTCCGGGCTGCGATTATCGGCCGGCGTCATCCAGGCGCCGATTTCACTCATCGCCAGGTGCGGAAAACTATCACCGACCAAGTCAAGGTCGTCACGACTAAAACCGGCCGGTAAGGCGTTGATAAACTGTTCGATCAGTTGGTTTGACTTG
The DNA here is from genome assembly GCA_027484495.1 of Gammaproteobacteria bacterium. Lineage (GTDB taxonomy): Bacteria > Pseudomonadota > Gammaproteobacteria > Enterobacterales > Alteromonadaceae > Pararheinheimera. The sequence goes on along the minus strand of JAIXSW010000307.1, from coordinate 718 downwards.
CCTTGCTCACCACTGACAGAACTTTGAACAACCAATACTTTTTTCATTTGCATATTCCTCGATGAATGTTGAAGCGGGTCTCAACGAATAAAACCAGCATAAATCACATCTAATCGAAGATATATCGCATTTAACCGCACGTTTCATTCTACATTTTAGAAATATATTTCTGTGATGCCGACTGAACCGGCACAACAGACCGTGCGTATAAGCTGTACAACTCAGCGACCCGGAAGATTAAATAATGGATTTGATGATGACAGCAAGGCATCATGGCCCCGAACCTTCCACACCAGCACTGGTAACCGACAGGACATTGAATTTGGCGACGACTGAACCGGTAAGTCGTGACTTGGGCCAATGGGAACAAGCACTGGCACTGGTCGCATTGACCCGCGACAAACAGGCCTATCAGGAACTGTTTGGCTACTTCGCGCCGCGGTTGCGGGCTTTTGGTATCAAAATGTTTGGCAACGAGCAGCAAGCTCTGGAAATGGTGCAGGATACTCTGCTGAATGTCTGGCAGAAAGCTGCATTGTTCGACCCGACCCGTGGCTGCGCTTCAACCTGGATTTTTACCATCGCCCGAAACGTACGCTTTGACATGCTGAGAAAAAAGCAGAGTCGCAAAGACGATATTTCGGCTGATGATTTATGGGCGGACGGTGATTATCCGGAAGCTGAAGATCATCAGACGCAAAAGTGGGAACTGTGGCTG
>JAIXSW010000231.1 GCA_027484495.1 Gammaproteobacteria bacterium | reverse complement strand
GTACTCTGATTTTTCAAGGCTTATTATGATGCATGTTTGCTCGTGCATTTTCTGATGAGCTACATTAATAATTCTTTGAAGTCTGCGTATTCCTACGGACATTGCTTTTAATTTGGATTCGTTTTTTATTATCCTCCGACTAGTGTCTTGCTTAATGGTTTCACTTGTGTGCCTTGTGGTGATTTGGATTGATTTTTTTAATTCTGTTGTGACTTCATCAGTTAATTTTTTGACTGTCTTATCCAAGTGTTCCTTCGTCGTTTCGCGTGACGTTGCAGCGTTAACAGAGCCTGTGAAGACTGGAACTCCCCCAGATATGGAGGCTGAGGTGCTCGAGCGAGCTATATTAGTCAACCTATCAGTTATTTCATTTGAATTCTCATGTGTACTTTTTTTGTTATTATTTGATTCAATTTTTTTTATTGACTCAGTTTCTTCTAATTGCGCAACAGTAGTGCTTATGCTAATTTCCAAACTCTCATTCGGAGCGATAGATGTTGTGTTTTCGATAGGGCCTATAAAATACCGTTCCGTAGTAAATGTTTGGCGAAATAAAGTAAGAATGCCTCTTTTAATTTTTTGAGAAGGGGGCGATTTAAAGGGGGCATGAACTGCATAATACAGCTCGTCTTCAGGCTTTCCTCCATCCGTAAATGTGGAAATTTCTTCGTGAATGTCATGAAGTGATTTTTTTATTTTTTCACGCGTATTTCTGTAATTTCCAAATAGTAAGTTGAATATATCCATAATATCACCTTTCATTTTCAGTTCGCACAATGATTTGTGCTATGCGTTTAATTTATTGTAAAGCTTCGAATGATTTAGATGTTCGATATGTGTAAAATTCAGCCGTTATTGAATTATTTTTCAAATTGATATTTTATGCGCTTTCGTGGTGAGTTGTTTTTTATTTTGACGAACCCTGATTTGTATGTTTTTTAAACGCATATTAATAAAATTTCAGTCTCAGCATAATTATTGTTTTAATATTTTAAAGTGTTCTTATGCATTATTTTTGTGTAAGTGGTGCTATTTTTTAAATTCATAGTAAACATATTGTTAAGGATTATTTTGTGGTGTATTATAAATATTTCTGTTTATTATAATTGGCCGCTACTGAAGCTAGATTTCTATTATCGAACCAAAAAATACTATTTTGAAAGAATGAACTCTGTCGTTTTGTATATTATGTCATTTTATAAGTAAATGTTGTTAGTGCAACGCCTTTTATTTGAACGCTTTCATTGTTAATCGCGGATATCCATATTAATTATTTTTCCTGTTATGGGTTATTTGGCGCTATGGTAACGCCCCTACGACCTAATAACATGTTCCAGCCTGTAAGCATGGTTAATTTATGGATAATTCCATGTTAAAATTTCGCGGTTGGACATCCTTGGTTCATAAATACGATGTCGTGACCCACGCAGAGTTCTTCACAGAAAGGTCCTGTAAAAGATTCAGAAACATTTGCATATTTATTTCCTTAAGCAATTTCTGCCATCAAACTTGGGAAGTATAGCTAGGAACTACTATAAGAATAGTGTTGCTAGTATGTTTTTTGAACGTTTTACAGCATGTATAAGTATTGACCTGTCCCCCAAATTTAAGACCATGAAATTGATGAGATTTCCAATAAACTGGAGCCAATGGAGATCTCAAAAAAAACGCTACACCGAAGAACAAATCATCAAAGCCATCAAGCAGCATGAAGCAGGTAAGAAGGTCGAGGATTTATGCCGCGAGATGGGTATTCCCTCCGGTACCTTCTACAACTGGCGGAGCAAGTACGCGGGGCTTGAAGTCAACGAAGCAAAGCGTCTGAAGGAGCTTGAAGCCGAGAACAACAGGCTTAAGAAGATGTTGGCCGACAAGATGCTTCAAGTCGAAGCAATGAAGGATGTGCTGTTAATAAAGTGGTGACGCCAGCGGCAAGGAAACCTTTTGCTCAACATCTCATGGAAGCTTTGCGCCTAAGTGAGCGGGTGGCTTTTAAGTTGGCGGGACTGAGTCGAACGGCACTGCGGTATCAACCAAAAACGAACACAGATAACAGCGTGCTGCCGCGGCTAAAAGCACTGGCAACCCAATATCCGCGCTATGGCTATCTGATGTTGCATGGTCTGCTTCGGTGCGAAGGCTGGGTCAAAAACCGTAAACATACCTATCGCCTTTATACCGAAGAAGGTTTGCAGGTTTGTACGAAGAAACGTAAAAAGCTGACGCGGCCACGCCAGCCAATGGAAGTGCCAACAGCGGTGAATCAACGCTGGCCTACGGACTTTGTATCGGACCAAAGCAGCAATAGCGGGCACTTTCGGGTATTAAATGTGGTGGATGACTGTTCTCGAGAAATGGTTGGGCAATTGGTTTCGGTTTCCATCAGTGGCAGGCAAGTTGCCAGATTCTTGAGTTTTCTGATTGAGCAACGCGGCAAACCAAACAAGGTGATATGTGATAACGGTATAGATTTTACCAGTAAGGCGATGTTCTTCTGGAGCATGGAAACTTGAATTGCATTCGGCTTTATTCAACCAGGTAAGCCAACACAAAAGCATTTGTTAAAAGCTTAAACGGCAAGTTCAGAAACGAATGCCTGAACCAACACTGGCTCAGAAAGATGGACGAGGCCAGATACGAAATAGATCTATTGCGCGAATATTACAACAATATTCGCCCACACAGTTCATTGAATTACATGTCGCCTGTTGAGTATGCCAAGAAAGCGGCATAAGCTGGAAAATCTCATCACGGGATTGCTATTAAATCCGGGGAAAGGTCAAGGAATACAACGAAGAACGATCACGCGATTCACTGGGTGACTTAACTCCAAGGGAATGTCTGGATAAAAAACAGGCGGAAAGTTCTAATTTAGGTTGTCACCTGAGATGGGATGTATGCAAATCCAATGTGGCAATGAACAGAATTTCTGGTTTGGATTTCAGGCTTTGGCTCATTTTCATTAATTGAATTTAAGCTCATCCGGCTTTACTGGATTTATGGTCAGATATCGTTTCATGACATGAATTGCTCAAATCTCGACTCATACCAGAAGGCAAAATCCTCTTGCGGATGCAACTCGCAGTCAATTCTGGTAAATTTAAACCTAATTGACAAATAAGAAAAAAGGAATTGATGCGGATTTGTGCATCTGATTCGATTTTACCCCATTAAAAAATGCGGAATTGAAAAGATACTTTTTTAGGTGGTCTGGGGGTTTTATTGGGGGTGTTTTGATTTTTTGCGATGTTGAATATTCTTATATTTCAGTTGCTTATGTTGTTAGTTTGAGGGCCTCTCTCTCCGCCATATTCAACAAAAAGCCCCGCACTTAAATGCGGGGCTTTTTGTTTCTGCAACCAACACTTCGCCGGACTTTCGTCTACGCTGGTTCTGCCGATTATTCCATGCGCACTGGCAGTGGTTTTGCTAAAATCGCCGCTTTGAACCTCCGTGGGATCCCGAATTTGTACTGCGAAGCCTTTGCCCGTGGCAAGTGTGTGTCTTGCCCGCATATCCATCAATCCTATTTGCAGCAGCTACAGCGCAAACAGGCGCAGTTGCAGCAGATTTTCCCGGGACTGCCGCTCGAGCTGCCGTGTCCAAGCGAGACTGCGCAGTTTCGCAATAAAGCCAAAATGGTCGTGATGGGCACCAGTCAAGCTCCGGTGCTTGGGATCCTCAACGCCGACGAGCAGGTTGATCTGACTGCTTGCCAACTTTATCCGGCTGGTTTTCAGCAAGCTTTTGCCCATCT
>JAIXSW010000386.1 GCA_027484495.1 Gammaproteobacteria bacterium | reverse complement strand
GCTCTATCCGCAGAAAATGGCATTGCCTACCTGACCAGCCTGATGGACCGGATGCAGGACGATTACTAATCCGGCCCTCCCGGGGAAGTTTTGAAAAACAATAAAGGCGGCCGAAGCCGCCTTTATTGTCCCAACCACACCGGCCCCAACAGCCGGCTCCCAACCTGGTTTGTGTAACCCGACGCTTTGAGCGTTAGGCGTACAGCCGGTCGAAGATATTCAGGAACGTTGGTTGCCGTTCAATATCCAGCGGCGGTAAATGTAAGCGGCTGGCAATATCACGGGCACTGATCACGCCACGGATCTGGTGGTTTTCCAGATCGATGACGACGCAATATGACTCGCCATTGTGCTGCAGTGTATTCAGCACATCGCCGACGGTGCAGTATTGGATCTGCTGATATGACAGTGCGATCAGATTTTCGCGAGCCCGCATCAAATCAACCACCTGCAGCTCGCTGGCTTTTAGATCTTTGCTGACATGCTGCATGATATTTTGTGTCGATAGCTGTTCAGTGCTAATCAGACCAACCATCTCTTTGTGTGCATCAACCACCAGTTTAAAACTGCAATGTTCATGCGTCATCATATCCAATGCCTCTAACGCATTGGTTTCAGCATCGAGAATGGCCGGTGCGCTGTGACGGAAGTCATTAAAAATCTGCAGTGCAGGTGATTTTAACGTGGTGTCAGCGAATTCAGTTGGTTGGATCAAATGGTCAATATGATCAACGGTATAAACGTTTAACTTTCTCATACATGCCTCACAAAGGCCCGCGCCGGCAGGCCCAATCTAATCTGAAAAAAGAATGCAATGCTGTGTTTACAGCGGAAAACTACAGATTAGGCGATGGCTGGTGGTGCTCGTGGTGTTGCTGTCAGCAGACCTGAATGACGTGGTAGCTTCTCGGGAGCAACAGGGGAAATAACATTAGAGTAGAGCGTTGTGGAGCCAGTTTTGGTCTCCAGCAGCACCGGATGTTTGGTCTCTGGCTCTTTTGGTGTTTCAGAATCAGCAATTTTTGATGTTTGCTGACTGACTAAAGACTGACTGTGACTGAATTGCGCTTCTGTGTTGTCCACCCATGCATGAGATGCAGATCGGGTTTCCCCTGACAGCAGGACACTCAGATAAAGGATGGCTAAAAATACATTTAACAGACGCATAGAATTTCATCTCAGTCAGGTTCAACGACAGAACCATAAGTTGACTATAGCAGCGGCTGTTTTGAAAAGACAATAAAAAAAATTGCACAGCCTGACTGGAAAAGTCAATCAGGCTGTGTTTGAAAACCCTGATCCACGTCAAGATCTACTGCAGTTTTCCCTGCAGCAGATTGTTTGAAAAAGCCGGTAGTTACAGCATTTTTATACCAAATTTCAATAAGCTGGCGATCGCCATAATCGTCAGTAATCCCCCCAGATACAGCAGAAAAAACCAGTGGTTGCCCGGGCGTTGTAACCGCTGCCATTTGCGACGAATGGTAGTTGTAAGAGAAAAAATTTCAGCTGTTTGTGGCTGTTTGTCCATCATTCATCCCCTTAATAACCTTCTGTGAAGTCTTCAACTTTGCCGGCAAAGATGCGGTAGCCCCAGCAGGTATAAGCCAGAATCAAGGGCACAAAAATCAGCACCCCTGGCAGCATAAACTGCAGGCTGGCCTGAGGCGCGGCGGCTTCGATATAACTGAGCTTGCCCGGCATGATGGCCGGGAACAGGCTGACCAGCAGACCGGCAAAGCCCAATGCAAATAAACTCACGGCCAGCCAGAATGGCCGGTCTTCATGGCGGCTGTGCGGCAAAGCACCGGCTTTTAACTGGCGTTGCACCCGGCCTAAATCACGGTACAGCAGACGGGCAGCCAGTACTGACAACAGCGGCAGCGGCCATAACCAGAGGAAATGCCAGCCACCAAACCAACGTTGCCAGATCTCGTCGCTACCAACGGCAGTAGAAATGCTGACCACTAACATCGCGCCCATCAGCACCCATACCAACCGGCGGCCATAACGCGCTGCACGCTGCTGCCGTTCATCCCGGCATTTCATTACCAGATAAGTACAGCCGAGCAGGGCATAACCAGCCAGCAAGGCAAAACCGGTAAACAAAGTAAACGGCGTCAGCAAATCCAACGGAGATGCGGATACCAGCGGAGTACCGCCAATCAGAACTCCCAGCATCAGACCCTGGCAAAAAGCCGCGACGGTCGAGCCAATCGCAAAAGCCCGGTTCCACCAGCGCTTTGAAGTAGTTGATTTAAAACGGTATTCAAATGCTACACCGCGGAAAATCAGCCCAATCAGCATCAGCATAATGGGCGCATACAAGGCCGATGTCAGGCCGGCGTAAGCTGCTGGAAAAGCGCCAAACAGAATGACCCCGCCAAACACCAGCCAGGTTTCGTTGCCGTCCCAAACGTGAGAGATCGAGCGCATCAGCTGGTCTTTGTCGGCTTCATCGCGAAACCAGGGGTACAAAATGCCAATGCCTAAGTCAAAGCCATCCAGCAACACGTACATCAGAATGGCAAAGCCGAGTAACAGGAAATAAAACAGTGGCAAATCCATTATTTCGCTCCTTCTGCATGACGGTTGTTGCCTTCTGCGGTTTGCAGAGTCTTAGTCAGTGCCAGTGCATAACCAGAGGCTTCCACGCCAATCAAATGTTGCTGCAAGGATTCCAGCGGTGGCGGGCCTTTTTTAATCAGTTTGCGGAAAAAATACAGCCAGACACCGAATAACAGGCTGTAGGTTAAGACAAACAAGGTCAGTGATAGCGCAACACGCTCTGGCGGCAATGGAGAGACCACTTCTCTGGTGCGCACCAGCCCATAGACAATCCAGGGTTGACGGCCAATCTCAACCACATACCAACCAGCCAATACCGAGATCACGCCGGTCGGCGCCAGCAGGCTGCATAACCACAAAAATTGCGGTTGCTGGTACAGCGCTTCACGCCGGCGCAGCCAGAGGCCCCAAAGTGCCACCACAATCATCAGCACGCCCAGCCCAACCATGATGCGAAACGAATAAAACACCAGTGGCACGTTCGGCCGGTCGGCTTTAGGCACCGACTGCAGACCGGTCAGTTCACCGTGCCAGTCGTGGGTCAGGATCAAACTCGCCATGCCGGGGACCGCCACTTCAAAGTGGTTTTTCTCCTGCACCGGGTCCGGGATAGCGAACAGCAGTAGCGGCACGTTCTGCTCGCGTGCGGGCCAAATGCCTTCCATTGCGGCCAGTTTCACCGGCTGATGTTCTTTCACGTTCAGGCCATGCAAATCACCGACAAACGCCTGCAGCGGCGCGAAAATCAATATCCACCACAGCGAAAATGACAGGCCTTTGCGGGCAAACGCGATATGTTCTTTGCGGCGCAGATACCAGGCTGAGGTTGCAAGGACCACTAACCCGGCGGTTAACATGGTTGCAAGCAGCATGTGTGAGAGCCGGTAGGGCATCGACGGGTTAAAAATCACTTCAAACCAGCTTTCGACGACAAACTTGCCATCAACAATGGCATGACCGGCTGGCGTCTGCATCCAGCTGTTGGCGGCGATGATCCAAAACGCTGAGATCCAGGTGCCGACCGCGACGGTACAAGTGGCGAAGAAATGCAACCGGGCACTGACCCGTTGCCATCCGAACAACATGACACCAAGAAAACCGGCTTCGAGGAAAAATGCGGTCAGTACTTCATATGCCATTAAAGGCCCAATGACGGCCCCGGTCAGCTCGGAAAACTTCGAGAAGTTAGTGCCGAATTCGTATGACAACACGATGCCGGACACCACGCCCATGCCAAAAGTGATGGCGAACGGTTTAATCCAGAATTTAGCCAGTTGCAGATAAAGCGGATTACGGGTTTTCAGCCACAGGCCTTCCCAAATTGCGATCAGTGTCGCAAGGCCAATAGTGATAGAGGGGAAAATGATGTGAAAGCTGACAGTAAAGGCAAACTGCAGTCGGGACAGTATCGCGGAATCTAATTCCATCATGCAGCTCCCCGACGATTCTCAGCCCAATACAGCAGTGGACCCAGCAAGGCAGCGACGCCCAACAGGAAACCTAACTCGGTGAAAAATACAGACCACAACATGCGGCAACTCCTCTCACAACGAACCAATCGGGTCAAAAGCGATGCCAGCTCAATGCGATTGTTGGGCCAGAGTTTTGATTTCCGACAAAACATTGATCTGTATCAATAAATTGAAAGCTGCTTGAGATGGCTGACAAGCTGGTTTACGCTGTGTATCTTTGTATCTGTCAACAGTGTTGACATGCAAAACCGTAGCAACCGGGAGATCCGATGGATTTAGCGCTGTTATTTGAGACCATGCTGGGCCTGACCAGCCTCAGTGCCTTGTGGACCGGGCTTTGGTTGTGGTGGCATGCCCGGTTTCAGCCAGTACTGAAACCGCTGGCCGGCTTTTGCGCCATGATGGCGGTCTGGTGTGGTGGTCATCTGGCGCTGCAACATGATTTATTGTTACCGGGCAAAGCGCTGATCCTGGCCAACCCGTTAATGCCGGCGTTTTTTCTGCAGTTCGCTTTGGCTTATGTCACGACACAACCGCAACAGCCGCAGCTGCGCTGGATTGAATGGTTGCGGCAATATCAGTCCTGGTTTTTGCTTGCATCGGTCCTGGTGGTGTTGCTGAGCTGGTCACAGCCGTCGGCACGGGTGCAGGCGCTGTACGGCATGCCGGTGTTTTTCCTGTTTGATGGGTTTGGCTGGTTTAACCTGGCGTACACGGTGCTGCTGGGTATGCTGGCGCACTGGGTGCTGTGGCGGGGCCGCCATGCTTATCACGGCAATAAACATCACTCAGTGGTGGCGATTTCGATGACGGCCGGCCTGGGTTTATTGCTGGCCACCAGTTTTGTCTTTCCGTCGCTTGGTTTGAACTGGTATCCCTATCCGATGCTGGTATTGCCATTGTATCTGGTGTTGCTGGTGTACAGCGTGGTGCGGTATCAAATGCTGGCGGTGAATGCTTTTGCCAGCCGTGCGCTGGTCTATCTGGTGATGGGCTTGCTGTTGTTACTGCTGATGGCGCTGATCAGCTCGTTATTTGGTCAGTTTGGCATGCCGGCCTTGGCCGCAGTACCGGGCTGGCAACTCTGGTTGTACTCGAGTTTATTGCTGTTATTCGCTGCCGCTGGATACCGTCCGGCCAGCCGGCTGGCCGAGCGCCTGATTTTCCCTGGCGTGCAGCTCAGTGAGGCGATGGTCAGTCGTTGGCAGCAACAGCTTTCTGGTGCGGCGGATTGGCAGCAATTGGCCGATCAGGCGGCTTTACTGATCCGACAGCCACTAAAACAACCGGTACAAATTTGCCTGCTGCAGGGGCCTGAAATATTGGCACAAAGTGCTGAAACTTCCGGGCTGAAGTTGCTGGTTAGCACGACAGGCAGCGATGAGCACAGCGCCGATCACAGTGGTAATCAATGGCAGTTCAGTATTGCCGGCGAGCAGGGGCTGACGCCGACGTTAAAGCTGACCGCTGAAGTGTTTGGCTCGCTGCTGGTCAGCAGCAGTGCGCGCTTGCAGTCGGCGTTGGCGCTGGCTGAAGCGCAAAAACAGCAGCTGGCGCAGCAACATCTGGTTGAGCTGGGCGCGCTGGCGGCGTCGATGGCGCACGAGCTCAGGAATCCGCTGAATATCATCTCGATGGCGTCTGCTGCCGTTGATGCCGAACTACGCGGTCATATTCAAACCCAGTTAAAGCGGGCTGACCGGCTGATCGCCGATATGCTGGTCTATGCCGGCCGGCTGCAGCTGCAACCGGCGTTGTTTCCGCTGCAGCCGTTAGTACAGTCGTTATTGCTGCAAGCGCCGGATGGCGTGCGCACTGAGCTCGCGGTACCGGCTGAGTTGCAGCTTCACGCCGACCCTTATCGGATGCAGCAAGTGCTGCAAAACCTGTTTGATAATGCGTTTGCTTTTTTACGCAATCAACCCGGCGCTTGTTTGCGCGTTGAAGCCAAGACTACAGATGCAGAAGTCATCATTAGGGTGCTGAATAACGGCCCGGCGCTGGACCCTGCGTTATTGGACGGTCAGCTATTCCGGCCTTTTGTCAGCAAAAGAGCCGGCGGCAGCGGCCTGGGTCTTGCCATCGTTGCCCGCATCATTTTGGCCCATCAGGGCCGCATCCAGCATGATCCCGACCCCGACTGGCCGGTCTGCTTCACCCTCTATTTGCCTGTTGTTTCCGGAGAGATACGCTGATGAGCGCTGCTTTTTCTTTAGATAGTTTCCGCACCGCTAAAGTGTTGCTGGTGGATGATGAACCGGCGTTCCGGCTATTGGCCGAGCGCTTTTTGCAGCAACAGGGTCATCAGGTGGTACTGGCGGCTGATTTGGCACAGGCCAAGGCCATGCTGGCGCAGCAGCAAGTGGATTTAGTCTTGCTGGATTTATCACTGCCGCCAGTGTTTGACCCGCAAGCGACGCTGAATGCATTGCCGGAACTGGCGGGCCAGCCGGTGATCATTCTGACCGGCCATGCCGAGCGAGAACTGGCATTGCAGGCGATTAGCCTCGGCGCCTGGGATTTCCTCGCCAAGCCGATAGATCCCGATCTGCTGGCCGTCGTGGTGAAACGCGCCGTCAGCAAGCACTTGCTGGAGCAGGAACTGAATAGTCTGAAACGCGGCGTCAGCGCCGCGCAAGGCTTATTGCCGTTGGTTGGCGTGTCACCGGCGCTGCGTAATATCCGCACGCTGATTGAACGAATCGCACCGACTGATGTACGGGTACTGGTGACCGGGCCGTCCGGTACCGGCAAAGAAGTAGTCTCCAAAGCGCTGCATCAACTCAGTTTGCGCGCCGCCGGGCCTTTTGTCTCGGTGCATTGTGGCGCTATTCCGGCGGAATTACTGGAAAGTGAACTGTTTGGCTACGTGCGTGGTGCTTTTACCGGCGCCGACAAAGACCGCCAGGGTTTGCTCAGCATGGCTGACGGCGGCACGCTGTTTCTCGATGAAATTGGCGAGATGCCGCTGCCGATGCAGGTGAAATT
>JAIXSW010000362.1 GCA_027484495.1 Gammaproteobacteria bacterium | reverse complement strand
GCAACATTGCGACACCATTTCTACGCAAGACCTGCGTGAAGCGGTGATGGAACACATCATCAAGCCAGTCCTGCCCGCTGAATGGCTGCGTCAAAGCACCAAGTTCTTCATCAACCCAACAGGTCGTTTTGTCATCGGCGGTCCAATGGGTGATTGCGGTCTGACCGGCCGTAAAATCATCGTGGATAGCTACGGCGGCATGGCCCGTCACGGCGGTGGCGCTTTCTCTGGTAAAGACCCATCAAAAGTGGACCGTTCAGCCGCCTACGCTGCGCGTTATGTCGCGAAAAACATTGTCGCGGCAGGCTTAGCTGAGCGCTGCGAGATCCAGGTGTCTTACGCCATCGGCGTGGCAGAACCGACTTCTATCAGCGTCGAGACTTTTGGCACCAGCAAACTGTCAGAAGACCAGCTGATTAAGTTAATCCGTGCCCACTTCGACCTGCGCCCGGCCGGCCTGATTGCAATGCTTGACCTTGAGCGCCCAATCTACAAAGCGACTGCAGCCTACGGTCACTTTGGCCGCAATGAGTTCCCGTGGGAACAGACGAACAAAGCCGACGCACTGCGTGCTGAAGCCGGTCTGTGATCTCAGACTGAACTAAACAGGGAGCTTCGGCTCCCTTTTTGTTGCGCAGCGTTTCACAACCTGCAACATCAGCACAGCCTCAACCTGACTTTTTCACAGTTTTTTCCTGTTTGCCAGCACAGCCCGATAACTTTTATAACGGCTGACCGACCATAACAAGGAAACTCTATGTCTACCCAAACGACCACGCCCTGGTTGCAGCGCAGTCTCGATGCGATAGAACGCGCGGGCAATAAACTTCCCGATCCCGCCGTGTTATTCGCCCTGTTTATGCTGGCAGTCTGGCTCATTTCCTGGGCTCTGTCCGGCGTGCAGTTCAGTGAGATTGACCCGCGCACTGGACAAGCTATCGTCATCGTCAATTTGCTGGATGGCGCTGCACTCACCACTTTTATGAGTAAGATGGTCACGACCTTTGTCAATTTCCCGCCACTGGGCGTAGTTCTGGTCGCTATGCTGGGGTTGGGCGTTGCAGAACATACAGGTTTTATTAATGCCGGCCTGCGCTCGATTTTAAATGTCACACCAAAAATGCTGCTGACACCAGTGCTGATTGCTGTCGGTATCTTAAGCCATGTCGCGGTCGATGCCGGCTATGTGCTGGTGATCCCGCTCGGCGCCGTGATTTTTTACGCAGCGGGCCGCCATCCGTTGGCAGGCATTGCCGCCGCTTTTGCCGGCGTCTCAGGAGGTTTCTCTGCCACGTTATTTGTGCCGTCTAGTTTAGATCCGATGTTGGCGGGACTGACTCAGGCCGCAGCGCGTTTATCAGCAGATCCGGCGGCAAGCGATATGTTGATTAACCCACTGAACAACTACTTTTTCACCACAGCTTCTGCAGGCCTGATTATTCTGGTTGGCTGGTTTCTGACTGATAAAGTGATCGAGCCACGGCTGAAAAACACCCAGGTTGACGGTGACCCGGCCAGCCTGCCAAAGCTGGATGCTTTAAAAGATGCCGAGCGCAAAGGCCTGCGTTACGCCACCTTATCGATGTTGGTGTCCGGTGTGTTACTGATGTGGTCGGCTTCAAGTGCTGATTCAGCCTGGCGCGGTACAGACGGCTTGCTGACCAGCGCGACGGCACCGCTGATGCAGTCGATTGTCGGCATTATTTTTGTGTTTTTCTTAATTCCGGGTGTAGTTTACGGCTATGCCTCTGGTTCAGCGAAAAATCACCGCTCTATCGTGCAAGGCATGAGTAAGGCCATGTCCGGCATGGGTTATTACATCGTGATGGCGTTTTTCTGTGCCCAGTTTATCTATGCGTTTGGCCAATCCAATCTGGGCGCGTTACTGGCCATTAAAGGCGCTCTGGCGTTGAAAGAGCTGGCACTGCCGCTTGGCGTGACCTTGGTTGGTATCGTGTTCTTAACCGCGTCTGTCAATCTACTGGTGGGCTCAGCATCGGCCAAATGGGCGCTGATTGGCGCCATTATGGTGCCGATGTTGATGGAGCTCGGCGTCTCGCCGGATTTAACTCAGGCCGCTTATCGGGTCGGTGATTCTTCTACCAACATCATTACGCCGCTGATGCCGTATTTCCCGCTGATTGTGGTGTTCTGCCAGAAGTACGTGAAATCAACCGGTATTGGTACCCTGATTGCGTTGATGCTGCCTTTCTCGGTGTGTTTCCTGGTGCTGTGGAGCGCCTTCCTGTTGCTGTATTGGGCACTGGGTATTCCACTCGGGATTGGTGCGCATTACACCTTCCCTGTGCTGTAATCAAAACAACGCCTGAGGAGCCAAGGGGGCTTTTCAGGCGTTTCATGCATTTGCTCACAACGGCCTAACGCCCGTCACCAGCCCAGCGAAACAAAGCGGCCGCTGCGGCTAAAAATACCAGGCTCATCGCAGCCATCACGCCAAGTTGCACACTGACATCAGCAAAACCGGCACCATCGAGCATCACAGCCCGCGCAGCACTGACCAAATGCGTCAGCGGGAATAACTGGGCAAACCATTGCACCGCTTCCGGTGCGCCTTCGAGGCTGAACCAAACGCCGGACAAAATCATCATCGGCCAGCTGGTCATATTCAGCAAACCGCCGGTCAGCTCTTCGCTTTGCAGCCGGCTCGCAATCAACAGCGCCAGCGCGATCATCGACAATGCCCCCAAAGCCGCCACCAGCAGTAACAGCGCATAACTACCCAGCATCATCAAACCAAACAGCTGCTGACAGCTGACAAACACCACACCGGCAATCGCCAGCACTATGGCAAGACGCGAGACCACCTGCGCGCCGACAAACTCCAGCGCAGTTAAAGGCGTGGCCTGCAGGCGTTTAAGCACCGAATTTTTTCGGTAGCGCACCAGCACATAACCGACGCCAAACAAGCAGGAAAACATCATGTTCATGCCCAAAATACCGGGCAACACAAAATCGACATAGCGGATCGCCTGCCCGGTCACTTCCTCTCGGGTGGCGCCTGGCCATTGCTGCAACAGAATTTTTTCCACCAGATAGCCCTTCGCTGAATCAGGATTCACTACATAGCGATTTGCCGCCAAATCAAGCACCAGATCAATCTGATGGTGGGCCAGCCGTTGTCTGGCCAAAGCCTCGGCCTGATAAGGCACAAATTCGACAAAACGCGTGGTTAACAGCGGATGTTGCGTCGTATCCAGTTCGGTACTTTGCTGTAACACGCCCACTTTGTATTCTGCTTTGGGTTCACCGGAAAAAACAAAAGCAAAACCAGCAACCAGTAAAAACGGGAACAGTAAATTCCAGCCAAGCGCCGCCCGGTCACGCCAAAACTCGAGATTGCGCGCTTTGAGCACCGCGATAAAACGTCTGAAACTAAACATCACTCAGCCTCCGTGGTGGCACCGCTCAAGGCATGGCCGGTCAGTTTGAGGAATAAATCGTCCAGCGTCGCCGATTTCACCAATAACCCTTGTAGCGGCACTTGCTGCTGCAGCAACGCCTGAATGCTCTGCTGCACGTCCGGCGTCTGAATACAGAGCTGACCGCCCTGAATAGAGGCATGATGACGCTCTGGCAATGCCGGAATAAACCCGGGGTCCGGCAGTTGCAACAAAGCGCCTTCAAAATGCTGACGCAGCAGCGCCTGCGGCGAGCCTTGCGCGATGATTTGGCCTTTATCGACGATGATCAGGTCGTCACAGAGCTGCTCAGCTTCATCCATGTAATGGGTGGTCAGAATAATGGTCCGGCCTTGCTGCTTGATTTGCTGGATCAGCGCCCAGAAGTTGCGCCGGGCATGCGGGTCCAGCCCGGTGGTCGGTTCATCCAGAAACAAAATCTGCGGCTGATTGACCAGCGCGAGCGCCAGCAACAACCGCTGACGTTGCCCACCGGATAATTTTTTATGGTCTTGCGTTAAAAAGTCAGTCAGATCACAGAGCCTGATAAGCTCCTGAATATCCGCCGGCTCTGGATAAAATGCCGCGAACATCCGCAATGTTTCTTCGACAGTGAGAAAATCCTGTAACGCGGTTTGCTGGAACTGCACCCCAAGTTGCTGAAAATGCTGCCGCCCGGCCACTTCACCGTGGTAAAAAATCTGGCCACTGTCTGGTTTGATAATGCCTTCGAGCATTTCCAGCGTCGTGGTTTTGCCGGCACCGTTAGGGCCAAGTAAACCAAAGCACTGGCCGGCCCGCACGCTGAAACTGAGGTTATTTACCGCTTTCAGCGCGCCATAACTTTTACACAGTTGCGACACGGCCAATACTGCCGGCGCCGTCGTTGAGACGTTTTCTACGTCCATACCAAGACTCCTTTGGAGGTACCCTTAGCGTCAAGGGACTGCTACCATAGCAGTTTTTCTGCTGCTGAATCAGGCCTCATGCGAACAATACGTTTATATCAGCCCGGCCCGTTAACACCGGGACAATCTGTGGCGCTCTGTGAAGATGCCGCCAATCACGCCGGTAAAGTCTTGCGGATGCAAGCCGGCGAAGCGCTCGAGCTGTTTAATGGTGATGGCAATAATTACGCCGCCGTCATTGTTGAAGTTGGCAAAAAACAGCTGGTTGTTGATATCCAGAGCTCAAACGAGAATCCGGTCGAATCACCGCTGCAATTGCACTTGGGTCAGGGCATCTCCCGTGGCGATCGGATGGATTTTGCCATCCAAAAAGCGGTGGAGCTTGGCGTCAGTGAAATTACGCCGCTGTTTACCGAACGCTGTGGTGTCAAACTTGACGGCGAACGTTTGGAGAAAAAACGTGAACAGTGGCAAAAAATTGTCGTCAGCGCCTGTGAGCAAAGTGGTCGCTCTGTGGTGCCGCCGGTGCATACGCCCGTCACACTGGAAAAATGGCTCGGTCAGGCGGACAATTGTCTGAAACTGACCTTGGATCCTTGGACCAACGCCACCATTAAGCAATTAGCACCAACGGACCGCCTCAGATTAGTGATAGGTCCGGAAGGCGGCTTCAGCGACCGTGAAGTGGCCGCAACGACTTTAGCCGGTTTTCAGCCGGTACGGCTCGGTCCACGGGTGCTGCGCACCGAAACTGCTGCACTGACCGCCATTGCTGCATTGCAATTACAACTGGGCGATCTCGCCTGATTAAGGAGTAAGCTGTTGATCAAACTCGGCATCGTGATGGACCCTATCAGCGCCATCAATATCAAAAAAGATTCCAGTTTCGCCATGTTACTGCAGGCGCAGAGCCGCGGTTATCAATTGCATTATATGGAAATGGCCGACTTATACCTGTTAGAAGGTCAGGCCCGCGCCCGCACCCGCTTGCTGAGCGTCGAACAAAATCCGGCACGCTGGTATGAGTTTCAGGGGGAACAAGATATTGCTTTGGGCGATCTCGACGTGATCCTGATGCGCAAAGATCCGCCGTTTGATACCGAGTTTATCTACGCGACTTATATCCTGGAACGGGCAGAAGATGCCGGCACGCTGATTGTGAACAAACCGCAGAGTCTGCGGGATGCCAATGAAAAGTTGTACACCAGCTGGTTTGCGCAGCATACGCCGAAAACACTGGTCAGTCGTGATGCCGCCCGGTTAAAAGCCTTTTATCAGGCCGAAGGCGATGTGATCTTAAAACCGCTGGATGGTATGGGCGGCGCATCTATTTTCCGTTTAAAACCGCAAGATCCAAATGTCAGTGTCATACTGGAGACATTAACCGCGCACGGCACTATGTACGCCATGGCGCAGCGTTTTATCCCAGAAATTGTTGACGGCGATAAACGCGTGTTAGTGGTAAACGGCGAACCGGTGCCTTATTGTCTGGCGCGGATCCCGGCCAGCGGCGAAACCCGTGGCAATCTTGCCGCCGGCGGCCGCGGCGAAGCGCGTCCTCTGACCGAAAGTGACTGGGCCATTGCCCGTGCTGTAGGCCCAACACTGAAAGCCAAAGGGTTGATTTTTGTCGGTCTGGATATTATCGGTGACAAACTGACCGAAATTAATGTCACAAGCCCAACCTGCATCCGCGAAATTGAGGCTGCGTTTCCGGTCTCAGTTACCGGCATGTTGTTTGATCAGATTGAACTGTTATTACAGGCTAAAAAAGCCTGAGGAGTTCGCCGTGGAAAGTTTACAAAACCACTTACTGATTGCAATGCCCAGTTTGGATGACCCTTTATTTGGTCGAAGCGTGACCTATATCTGCGAACATAATGCCGACGGCGCCATGGGAATCGTCATCAATCATCCCCTGTCGGTCGATGTTGCCAATCTATTGGAACAACTGGAGATCGAGTTTGACGGCGGTTCTGACGCGGCCAAAATGAAGATCTGCGCTGGTGGACCGGTGCAAAATGACCGAGGTTTTGTACTACATACGCCAAAAGCTGGCTTTAATAGCAGCATGCAACTGAACCAGGATTTGATGATCACCACGTCAAAAGACATTCTGGAGCAACTTACCACCGAAGCGGCGCCTGACAAATTTATTCTGGCGCTCGGTTATGCCGGCTGGAGTCCGGGTCAGCTGGAGCAGGAATTAGCCGACAACAGCTGGTTGGTGATCCCCGCCGACAACCGGATTATTTTTGATTTGCCGCATGGCGAAAAATGGCAAGGCGCGACCGCCAAACTGGGGATCCAGAGCTGGCAGTTAAGCCCACAAGCCGGGCATGCCTGACCTCAGGCCAGACGAACAGGAACACAGATGAGTTGTATTCTGGCCTTTGACTATGGCCTTAAAAGCATTGGCGTGGCGGTTGGCCAACGGCTAACCGGCACCGCCAGCACGTTAAAAGCACTAAAAGCAGTCGACGGCACACCGGACTGGAACCAGATTGAAGCGCTGTTAAAAGAATGGCAGCCAGAGCTCGTCGTGGTCGGGCTGCCGCTGAATATGGATGGCACCGAGCAACCTTTTACTGCGCGGGTGCATAAGTTTATCAATCGCCTACATGGTCGTTTTGGTGTCAAAGTGCAGGCGCACGATGAACGCCTGACCACTGTCGAATCTCGGGCTGAGTTGTTTTCGCAAGGCGGATTTAAAAAGCTCAGCAAGGATGCTGTCGATTGTTTCTCCGCCAAGTTAATTCTGGAGAGCTGGTTTGAGCAACAACATGGCTGATTGGCCCTGCCCCGGGTTTTACCGGCATTACAAAGGCCGGTATTACCAGCTTCTGGCTGTGGTTCATCACAGTGAAGAAGACGCGCCTTATGCTTTGTATCGCGCCTTGTACGGCGATTTTGGCCTGTGGGTGCGACCGCTGCCGATGTTCTGCGAGAATGTCAGTATTGACGGCGAACCGGTCGCCCGGTTTAGTTTTGTTGGCACTGAATCGCCAGCGGGTCTGGCATTGCCAGCCGCGCTGGACAGTGAACACCTCTGGCCGGGTTTGGCAGTCACCTGAGTAAAAAACGCGGCCTAGGCCGCGTTTTTTCTGTTGATTACCGATGACTTAGCGATCGTTTTTTTCCAGACCATCCACGGTGACATTCGCCAAAAAGCCGGCGCCAGCGGTTTCGTTGTTGCGCAGTTTAATCATCAGGCGTAAGTCATTCGGCGAATCGGCATGGTGCAGTGCATCGGCATAACTGATTTGATTGCGTTGATACAGGTCATACAGCGCCTGGTCAAAGGTCTGCATACCCAGCTCACGCGATTTCGCCATCACCGCTTTAATCTCATCAATCTGACCTTTTTTGATAAGGTCAGCCACCAGCGGTGAATTGGTCAGTACCTCAATCGCCGCCATCCGTTTTGAGCCATCAGCAGTTGCAATCAGTTGCTGCGCGACGATGCCACGTAAATTCAGCGCCAGGTCAAACATCAGCTTGGCGTGTTTTTCTTTCGGCACCAGGTGCAAGATGCGGTCAATCGCCTGGTTGGCGTTGTTGGCGTGAAGTGTAGCGATACACAAATGACCGGTTTCAGCAAAGCTCAGTGCATATTCCATCGTATCCTGGCTGCGGATCTCACCAATCAGAATGACGTCCGGCGCCTGACGCAACGAGCTTTTCAGCGCTGCTTCAAAAGACTCGGTATCGATGCCAACCTCACGCTGAGTGATCAGACTCTTGGCATGGTCGTGCACGAATTCAATTGGATCTTCGATGGTCAGAATATGACCGCGGGCATTTTTATTGCGATAACCGATCAAAGCCGCCAGCGAGGTAGATTTACCGGTACCGGTACCACCAACAAACAGCAGCAGACCACGTTTTGACATGATCAGCTCTTTCAAAATCGGTGGCAAACCGAGCTCATCAACGTCCGGAATTTTGGTGACAATACGACGCACCACCATGCCGGCCTGATCGCGCTGGAAAAAGGCGGAGACCCGAAACCGGCCGGCATCGTTGGCAATGGCAAAGTTACATTCTTTATGTGCCAGATATTCGTTCTTCTGCTTGTCGTTCATGCAGGCCAGCACAATCGCCAGCGCGTCGTCCGCACTGAGCGGGACTTCTTCAATCGGCAGTAACTCGCCATTGATTTTGGCCGCCACCGGCATACCGGCGGTGACAAACATGTCCGATGCTTTGGCATCGACCATCTTTTGCAGCAGTCTGATTAATTCCATCACTGTCTCCGTTAAATCCGGCCCATCGCACCAAAGGCATTTTTATCCTGCGCTTTGGCTAAGGCGTCCTGCTTGGTGATAAGGCCGCGGTTCACCAGATTGAGCAGGCACTGATCCATTGTCTGCATGCCATGTGAAGCGCCAGTCTGGATCACCGAATACATCTGGGCGATTTTATCTTCGCGGATCAGGTTTCTGATGGCTGGCACCCCGATCATGATCTCGTGCGCCGCAATACGACCGCCACCGATTTTTTTCAGCAGCGTCTGCGAAATCACTGCGCGCAGTGATTCGGATAACATCGAACGCACCATGGCTTTTTCCTCGCCAGGGAACACGTCGATGATCCGGTCAATCGTTTTCGGCGCGGAGGTGGTGTGCAAAGTACCAAACACCAGATGACCAGTTTCAGCTGCGGTCATCGCCAGGCGAATAGTCTCCAGGTCACGTAATTCACCGACCAGGATCACGTCCGGATCTTCCCGCAGCGCTGAGCGCAAAGCGTTAGAGAAACTCAACGTATCGCGGTGTACTTCCCGTTGGTTGACCAGACAAAGTTTGTTGTGGTGGACAAATTCGATTGGATCTTCAATGGTCAGAATGTGCTCATGCCGTCCCGTATTGATGTAATCCACCATGGCCGCCAGCGTGGTCGATTTACCGGAACCGGTCGGCCCGGTCACCAGCACCAGTCCACGCGGGTTTTCAGCGATGGTGCGAAACACATCCGGAGCGCCGAGATCATCCAAAGACAAGACTTCGCTCGGAATAGTCCGGAACACGGCGGCAGCACCACGGTTTTGCACAAAGGCATTGACCCGGAACCGCGCCAGACCCGGCACTTCAAAGGAAAAATCTGACTCCAGCCGCTCTTCGTATTCTTTGCGCTGCTTATCCGTCATAATGTCGTAGACCAGCGCATGCACGTCTTTGTGCGTCAGCGGTGGAATGTTCAAACGACGTACATCGCCATCCACGCGGATCAGCGGCGGCACACCGGCCGACAGGTGCAAGTCTGACGCTTTGTGCTGTACGCTGAACGCCAGTAATTCGGTAATATCCATGACGACATACTCCTGTGTCAGTGAAGAGGCAAATCAGGTTTTGATGCATAACACCATAGCAGAACGCTTACAGACAGCCTACAGGGCACTTGCAGAAATTCAGCCAGCTGATGGCACGACTGCTCAGTTAATCGCCGTCAGTAAAACTAAGCCTGTCAATGACATACGTGAAGCCTATCAGGCGGGGCAACGCCAGTTTGGTGAAAACTATGTGCAGGAACTTGCGACTAAAGCACAGGAACTGACGGATTTAACCCAGATCCGCTGGCATTTTATTGGCCCCATTCAGTCGAATAAAACCCGTGATATCGCGGTCTACGCCGATGTGGTGCACAGCATTGACCGGTTGAAAATTGCCGAACGGCTATCAGCCCAGCGTCCGGCCGGCAAAGCCCCGCTGCAAGTATTGCTGCAAGTGAATATCAGCCGCGAGGACAGCAAGTCCGGCATATTGCCGGAAGACCTGTTGCCGCTGGCCCGACAAATAGCCAGTCTGCCAAATATCCAGCTGATAGGACTGATGGCGATCCCGGCTCCGGCGGTGAATGGCGACAATCAGCAGGCTTTTGCGGCGATGCAGCAACTTTCAGCAATGCTGCAGGCAGAATTTCCACAGGCAGATCAGTTGTCTATGGGCATGTCAGATGACTGGCAACAAGCCGTTCTTTTTGGGGCAACTATGATAAGATTAGGCTCCGCCATTTTCGGCGCGCGCAGTTAACGCGATAAAACTCAGACAACGAATCAAAAGCATGAATGACAACACAGTAGCCTTTATCGGCGCCGGCAATATGGCGCGCTGCATCATCGGGGGCATGGTGAATACCGGCTATCCCGCTGCGAATATCATCGCCGCCAATCCAAGCACACCAAAACTTGATGCCCTTGCTGCGGATTTTGGCATTGAAGTGACTCAGGATAATCTGCTGGCTGTGCAAAAAGCTGATGTCATTGTGTTGTCAGTCAAGCCACAGCTGATGGGCGAAGTCTGCCATCAACTGATCACCGGCGTACCCGATATCAGTGAAAAACTCTTTGTCACAGTCGCTGCGGGATTACCTGTCAGCCGTTATGAAGAATGGCTCGGTCCGGTCCGGCTGATGCGGACTATGCCTAATACACCATCTTTAGTCGGACTGGGCGTCACCGGTATTTTTGCCAGCCGCTGTTCCAACTATGAGAAGTCTTTTGTTGACAGCATGTTCAGTGCCACCGGTAAAACTGTGTGGCTCGATCAGGAAAGTCAAATCAACGACATTATTGCGGTGACCGGCAGCGCCCCAGCCTACTTTTTTTACTTTATGCAGGCGATGACGCAAAAAGCGGAGCTGCTCGGTTTTAGCCCGGAAGAGGCCCGTCAAATGGTGGTTCAGACTGCATTGGGGGCTGCGACGATGGCAACCCAATCTTCTCTGAGCTTTGCCGATTTGCGGGCACAGGTCACCAGCAAAGGCGGCACCACGCATGAAGCCATTGAAACGATGCGCAATGCCGGCCTCGAATTGCTGGTGGCTGATGCAATGCAGGCCGCGATCCGCCGGGCTGAAGAGATGGCCAAAACACTGTAAACTATTCATTGAGATGCCGATTTAACCTGCTCTGACAAGGAAACCGCATGAACAACGCATTTTATTTTCTGCTCGATACTGTTTTTAATCTGTTCCTGATGGTGGTGCTGCTCCGGATCTGGTTGCAGGTCAGCCGCGCCGACTTTTACAATCCACTCAGCCAATTTGTCGTGAAAGCAACCAATCCGTTGCTGATCCCACTGCGCCGGCTGATCCCAAGTATTGGCAAACTCGATACTGCAGCTGTAGTCCTGGCGTTGTTGGTCAGTGCCGGCAAAATGCTGTTAATTCAGCTGCTGCTGGTCGGTCAGCTGGATATCATCGCGCTAATGTCCGGCGCCGTCCTGACGACGGTTAAAGAAGCGTGCAGTCTGCTGTTCTGGGTGTTGATTATCCGCGCGATCCTGAGCTGGTTCTCACAAGGCCGCAACCCGATGGAATTGGTGCTGGTGCAACTGACTGAACCTTTGTTAGCGCCAGTGCGTAAAGTGATCCCACCGATGGGTGGCCTCGATTTGTCGGTGCTGATCGTGTTGGTCGCCCTGCAATTTCTGCAGATCCTGTTACAGAGCTTTTTTGTCGGCATGTTCTGACATGTCAGCGGCTGCCAGTGCCTGGCGCTGGGTCGACGGCGATTTAATCCTGCAGATCTATGTGC
The DNA here is from genome assembly GCA_027484495.1 of Gammaproteobacteria bacterium. Lineage (GTDB taxonomy): Bacteria > Pseudomonadota > Gammaproteobacteria > Enterobacterales > Alteromonadaceae > Pararheinheimera. Next base: position 14,089 of record JAIXSW010000362.1, on the reverse strand, counting down.
AGCCAAAAGCCAGCCGCGATCAGGTGGTTGGCTTACATTGTGATGCGATAAAACTGGCGATCACCGCACCGCCAGTCGACGGCAAAGCCAATGCTCATGTGATCAAATTACTGGCGCAGTGGTTTGACGTGGCTAAAAGCCAGATTGAATTACAACGTGGCGAATTGAACCGGCATAAACAATTGCGGATCCGCCAACCCAACATGATCCCGGCGGCGTTGACGGCGCTGGGATTACCACCTGCCTAGTCTTTTCAAGGAGCCTGTGATGAAACTCGTAACTGCACTAATGTACTCACTGTTTGTGCTGTTTTTGCTTGGTAGCTTTCCAAGCTTAGCCGAACAAAAACAACAACTTGGTAAATGGGATGTGCATTACATGCTGATGCCGACCACGATGCTGGACGCAGATGTCGCCAAAAACTACCAGTTAAGCCGCAGCCGCAATTACCAACTGCTGAATATCTCGGTGTTAAATAGCGCAGACCAGCAGGCGCAAGCAGTTGAACTGAGCGGGAGCGCAACCAATCTGGCCGGGCAACGCCAGCAATTGAGCTTTAAACCGGTCAAGGAAGGCGCAGCTCTGTATTATCTGGCTGGTGTTGAAGCGCGCTCTGAGCAAAAAATCACCATAGAACTCTCCATTCGTCAGGGTAACGAACTACAGGTACTAAAGTTCACCCAGGATGTTTACCCGGAATAACAGGAAGCGGTTATGTTTAAACAACTGGTACTGGCGAGCAGTAACGCCGGCAAAGTGGCTGAATTGCAAAGCTTATTAGCCAATTATGGCGTCGAGGTGCTGCCACAAACCCAGTTTGGCGTACCAGATGCCGATGAAACCGGCCTTAGTTTTATCGAGAATGCCATTCTAAAAGCGCGGCATGCCTCACGGCTGACCGGTCTACCAGCGATCGCTGACGACTCGGGTCTCGCGGTGCATGCCCTCGGCGGCGCACCGGGCATCTATTCTGCGCGTTACGCCGCGATGCATGGTATGGACAATGCGCAAGAAAGCAAAGATGCCGCGAATATCCGCTTGTTACTGCAAAACATGCAGCATCATACCGACCGCAGTGCTGAATTTCATTGTGTGCTGGCGTTAGTTCAGCATGCGGACGACCCGGTACCGCTGATCGCGCATGGCCGTTGGTCTGGCCAAATCAGTCAGCAACAACTTGGCGAAGGCGGTTTTGGTTACGACCCAATCTTCTGGTTACCAGAACTCGGCAAGACCTCAGCACAGCTGGCGAAAGCCGATAAAGCTGCGCTTAGTCATCGTGGCCAGGCGCTGCGGTTATTACTGACGCAACTGCGGGGTTAACAGTGTTGCAACTGCCCCCGCTATCGCTATACATCCATATCCCCTGGTGTGTACAGAAATGCCCATATTGCGACTTTAACTCCCATGCCGTGAAACAAGGCATACCGGAAGCCGAGTATATCGCGCATCTGCTGGCCGATTTAGACCAGGATCTGGCACTGGTCCCGAATCGTTCGCTGCATAGTATTTTTATCGGTGGCGGTACGCCCAGTACGTTTAGCGCGGAAGGCATCGCTGCCATCCTCGATGGTGTGCGCGCTAGAATCACTTCTGAGCCCAACCTTGAAGTGACGATGGAAGCTAACCCTGGCACCATCGAAGCCAGCCGCTTTGCCGGTTATGTCGCTGCCGGTGTGACCCGTTTTTCGATTGGTGTACAGAGTTTTCAGGCCGCGCAATTACAGGCGCTAGGTCGTATCCATAATCCGGCACAGGCCCGACGTGCCGCCGAACTGGCCACGCAACTGCGCCAGCAAGGCCTGAACAGTTTTAATCTGGATTTAATGCATGGTCTGCCCGGCCAAAACTTAGCCGACGCTTTGGCTGACTTGCAGCAAGCCATTGCGTTAAACCCACCGCATCTATCCTGGTATCAGCTGACCATTGAACCCAATACTGCTTTTGCCTCACGACCGCCAGTCTTGCCGGAAGACGAAGCACTATGGGATATTCAGGAGCATGGTCATGCGCTGTTGACTGCCGCCGGCTATCAACAATATGAAACCTCTGCCTACAGTAAAACCGGCTATCAATGTGCGCATAATCTGAATTATTGGCGTTTTGGCGATTACCTCGGCATCGGCTGTGGCGCCCATGGCAAGATCACTCGTCCTGCTAACGAAGGGGCTGCAGCTGCCACGATTTCCCGTACCGTCAAAATCAAACACCCAAAAGGCTATATGGATTTAAGCCGTGGTTATCTCGACAGCAGCACTGTGGTAGAACCCGACGAACTGCCGTTCGAATTTTTTATGAACCGCTTCCGCTTACTGGAGCCCTGCCCCAAGGCCGACTTTACCGCATATACCGGGTTGTCTGTCGAAACGGTGGCGCCAGCGCTTGCCCGCGCCGTGCAGTTAGGATTAGTTAACGACACACCACTGCACTGGCAAATCACGCCGCATGGCGTGCGTTTCCTGAACGAGCTGCTGCAGCTGTTTTTATAACACCAGCAACAAGCTGGTGTTACCCAGCAAAACATCAACAATAACCCGGGGACATCATGACTCTAAAACTCCAACTGCTGACCATTGCAGTCTCAGCGGCCTTACTGGCGGGCTGCAATAAAGCGCCTGAGCAAACAGCGAACCCGGCAGCACCAGTTGCGGCTACGCAAACGACTGCGGCCACGGCACAAACCGAATCCGCCAAAGCCAATGCCTTTTTCGACCAGTATTTCATGGACGCTGCCGCGTTAAGCCCGATGGCATTGACCCACCTTGGGATCAAACAGGATTACGACAAATGGGACCAGCTGACCGACGAGCAAAGTGATAAAGAGCTGGCGCTCACGAAAAAAGCCTTAGCGGACCTTGCGCAGTTTGACGTCACCAAACTCGATACCCAGACCACACTGAGTTATCAGCTGTTTAAACAGCAACTGGAGCAGGATATCGCCAACGATAAATGGCGCTATTACAACTATCCGGTTAACCAAATGTTTGGCATGCATTCCGGCGTGCCGTCGCTATTGATTAATCAACATCAGATTGAAAATGAAGCCGATGCCAAAGCCTATATCGCGCGCTTAAATGGTATTCCGCAACTGTTTAAACAGTTGGAACAACAACTGAGTAAACGTGCCGAGCTTGGCATTATTCCACCAAAATTTGTGTTCCCACTGGCCATTGCCGCCAGTCAGAACATCATCAAAGGTGCACCATTCAGCAGCGGCGCAGACAGCACTTTACTTGAAGATTTCCGCAATAAAGTCAATAAGCTGACGCTCGACGATGCAGCCAAACAGTTGCTGATCAAAGAAGCGGAAGTGGCGCTGACCAGCAGCGTGAAACCGGCATATGAAAGCTTGATCGCCTATTTAACTGCTCAGGAAAAACAAGCCGGAACCGATGACGGCGTTTGGCGTTTTAAAGACGGCGAAGCCTTTTACAATATGGCGCTGGAACGTACTACCACCACTAAAATGACCGCGGATGAAATCCATCAGCTCGGTGTGGCCGAAGTGGCGCGCATTCATGATGAAATGAAAGCCATCATGCAAAAAGTCGGCTTTAAGGGTGATCTGCAGGCGTTTTTTGCGTTTATGCGCGATGATGCCCAGTTCTACTACCCGGATACTGCCGAAGGCAAAGCCGCCTATTTAGCAGAAGCTACCCGGCTGATTGACCATATGAAGTCACAGCTGGACAGCCTGTTTCTGGTCAAACCCAAAGCAGATCTGATTGTCAAAGCGGTCGAACCATTTCGTGAAGAATCTGCCGGTAAAGCGTTTTATCAGCAACCATCGATGGATGGCAAAAGGCCTGGCACCTATTACGCCAATCTGCATAACATGAAAGATATGCCGAAATATCAGATGGAGGCACTGGCTTACCATGAAGGTATTCCGGGTCACCATATGCAGATCGCCATCGCGCAGGAATTAGGTGACATGCCAAAATTCCGCAAGTTTGGCCGTTACACTGCCTATATCGAAGGTTGGGGCCTGTATACCGAGTTGCTGCCAAAAGATATCGGCCTGTATCAGGACCCGTACTCAGACTTCGGCCGTTTAGCGATGGAACTGTGGCGCGCTTGCCGACTCGTGGTTGATACCGGTATTCATGCGAAAAAATGGACCCGCGAGCAGGCTATCCAGTATCTGGCAGATAATACCCCCAATGCGCGCACTGAAGCCGAAAATGCCATTGAACGTTATATCGTGATGCCATCTCAGGCCACAGCGTACAAGATTGGTATGATCAAAATTGTCCAGCTGCGTGACAAAGCCAAAACGGCCTTGGGTGACAAATTTGATATCCGCGAATTCCACGATGTAGTACTGAAAAACGGTGCTGTTCCGCTGGATGTGCTGGAAACGCTGGTTGATGCCTATATCAAAGGCAAACAAAACGTATAGATCCACCGGTCCAATCCGATGAAAATCCAACCCCGGCCTTATGCCGGGGTTTGTTTTTACTACAGATCACACAAAGTTGTACTGGTCCAACGGCTGCGAACTGCTTATGCTTGGCGCAGAATAAGCAAAAAGGATGATGCATGCTGATCCTGCATTTATACAATCCGGAAACCAACGACTGGCAAACCGGTGACCTGAATTTGTTACAACTGCCGCTGCATGGCGATCAGAAAGCCTGGATCGACATGTCGACCGCCAGTTATGCCGAGCAACAACAAGTGCTGAATCGGTTTCAAATCCATCCGGTGATTGCCGAGGATTACCTGCGGGAACGTCATCCGCCGAAACTTGAAGCATACGATGGATTTACATTATTGATTTTGCGGGCTTTTGCCGGCGAAAGCTTCCACGAATATCCCGGCCACGCCCAGCTGTCGCTGCTGTTTTCCAATCAGGTGCTGCTGTATAAATGTCAGCTGCCCGTGGAAGCGGGCCATTACAAAGTCCAGGCATTTGATGTGAACCGCCCAGTCACTCCGATCAAAGAATGGGTTAAAAGCTACATCCACACAGTGTCTGCCAGCTACTTAGAAAAACTGATCAATTTTGAAGATGAACTGGGGGAATTTGAAGACGCTATGCTGTCGCACGGTGACGACCATAAGATGAGCCGGATCATGCGCTTCCGCTCCGTGTTCCGAAAGCTTGACCGAAACCTTGCCTACCAGAAAGACATGTTTGCCGACTTGCTGTCCCCGGAAGACGGCGGCGCCGGTGTGATGTCTCAGTTTGAACCGGTCGAACTCCGAGATTTTTATGAAAAATTCGAGCGGTTACATTCAATGACTCAAATGTATTACGACCAACTCGGCGATCTGGTCAGCAGTTATATGTCGACCTCGTCCCATCAAATTAACGAACGGATGAAAGTCCTGACGATGATTTCTGCGGTCTTCATTCCGCTCACGTTTATTGTCGGTGTCTATGGGATGAACTTCGATCATATGCCGGAATTGCACATGCCACTGGGATATTACTGGACACTGGCCGGTATGGCCGTCGTAGCGCTCGGTATGTTACTGGGTTTTAAGATCAAACGTTGGTGGTAAAATATACAGACCATCGCGACCGCCTCGAAAAATGCTGTTGAATTGACTATAAAAATGTTACTCAGCTGCGGTATCATCCGCAGCAAATTTCTACCCAGGGACAACACCGTCCTGCCGACAGGGCCCGGATTATGGCTGAAAACCAGCTGCTGGATATCGAAGAGATAGTCCGCGACAGTTTTGACGAGCAGGAATCTGAGCTGCTTGGGGAAAAACTCAGCCAGCTGGAGCCGGAAGAGATTGCAGTCGCGCTTGAAGCGATGCCACTGGAGCAACGTCTCAGCACCTGGCAAGCGCTGCATCCGGACGAACAGGTCCATGCCCTGGGCTACATGCGGGAAGACGCCCGCGAAAACATCTTTAAACAACTGCCCGATGCTGCGCTGACTGAATTAGTTGCGCGGATGGACGTTGACGACCTGATTGAGCTGCTGGACGAATTACCGGATGCGGTGTACCAAGCTGCTTGCTCTAAGCTCGACGCCAGCGAAAAACTATGGCTGGCCACTGCCCTCGCCTATACCGATGAGCAATGTGGCCGCTACGCCGACCATGACGTGCTGACCATCCGCAATAACGCCAAAGTGCGCGATGCGGTGCGGATGTTCAAAAAACTCAATGAAGATGCCGAATATCAGGACTCCCTGATGGTGGTCGACCGCACCGGCCGTTATGTCGGTCAGCTGCATGGCACCCGGTTATTGGGCGCGCCGTCGCATTTACCGGTCGTTGAATATATCGATGAAGAAGCGCCAGTGGTTGCAGGTGAAATGGATCTCGACACTGGCTCCGATATTGTCGCGCGCTCCGGCTACAGCGCCCTGGCGGTAGTCGATGATGAGAGCAAGTTACTTGGCCGGATCTCGATTGGCGAAGCGCTGGAGAACGTCAGACGCAGCCTCGAAGGTCAGTTTATGCATACCGCAGGCCTCGATGAAAATGAAGACTTATTCGCGCCAGTGATTGCCAGCGCCAAAAGCCGTGCGGTCTGGCTTGGTATCAATTTACTCACCGCTTTCCTTGCGGCCTGGACCATTGGCCTATTTGAAGCCACCCTACAACAGCAAGTGGCCCTGGCAGTGTTAATGCCGATAGTTGCCAGTATGGGCGGTATTGCCGGTAGTCAGACTTTAACGCTGATTATCCGCGGTCTGGCGTTAGGCCAAATTACGCCGCAAACCTATTGGACTTTGATGCGTAAAGAACTCGGTGTCGGTCTGATCAACGGGGTACTTTGGGCGGTGGTGATTTGCGGCGTCACCTATTTGTGGTTTGGTGACTGGATCATTGGTATCGTCATTGCCCTCGCCATTGTCATCAATATTTTTGTCGCCGCCTTCTCCGGGGTCGTGATCCCGGTTTGGTTGGAAAAAGCCCGGATTGACCCGGCGTTATCCGGATCCGTGATCCTGACGACGGTGACCGATGTCATTGGTTTTTTTGTCTTCCTGGGCCTTGGTTCTTTGTTGTTGCTGCCATAGATCTGCAAAAAGGCAGGCAACTTTCCCGCTTTTAAAAAAATCCGTCTAGAATCAGGCAATTCCTGATCAGTCTTTGCGAGTGCCGGAGTCCGCATGAAAATTGCTGTGTTATCCCGTAATGCCGAGTTGTATTCCACCCGCCGTCTGGTCGACACTGCAGTGGCGCGCGGTCATCAGGTCGAAGTCATAGACCCTACCTTGTGTTATATGAACATCAACCACAATGCGTTATCCATCCACTATCGTGGCGCTGCATTGGAAGGCATTGATGCCGTGATCCCACGCATTGGCGCATCCATCACGTTTTACGGCAATGCCGTGCTGCGTCAATTTGAAATGATGGGCGTTTATTGCCTGAATACTGCTGATGCCATCAGCCGGGCCCGCGACAAACTGAATTCAATGCAACTGATGGCGCGTGAAGGTATTGGTTTACCGGTCACCGGTTTTGCCGATAAGCCCGGTGACATTCCAGACCTGATTGAAATGGTCGGCGGCGCCCCGCTGGTGATTAAACTACTGGAAGGGACGCAAGGCATTGGTGTGGTGCTGGCCGAGACCCGCACTGCGGCAGAAAGCGTGATTGAGGCTTTTATGGGGCTCAACGCCAATATTCTGGTGCAGCAATATATCAGTGAAGCCAAAGGCGCTGATATCCGCTGCTTTGTCGTTGGCAATAAGGTTATCGCCGCGATGAAACGCCAGGCCAAAGCAGGCGAATTTCGCTCTAACCTGCATCGCGGCGGTACTGCTACTGCGATAAAGCTCAGTAGTGCCGAACGAAAAACTGCGCTGCAAGCGGCAAAATGTATGGGGCTTGCGGTCGCTGGCGTCGACATCCTGCAATCCAAAGAAGGCCCGGTGGTGATGGAAGTGAACAGCTCACCTGGCCTCGAAGGCATCGAAGCGGCGACAACTGTTGACGTAGCCGGTGCGATTCTGGATTATCTGGAAAGCCAATACCAAAAACATCAGGATCGTTGATGAGTGCACCTGCTGATCTGCCGGATATCGCACCAGAGCTTGGAGCGACCCAAACCGCTGAAACGTCAACGAACCATTTAGAGCAGCCAGCGCAGTCGTCAGCACCGCCAGTGCAGGCTGACTTTGTCCTTGGCAACAGCCAGATCGCCCCAGGCCAGCGGATGGTCGTTGACATCCCGTTTGGCAAACTCTATACCCACACTGAGCTCAATATCGGAGCGCATGTTATTCATGGTAAAAGACCGGGCCCGGTTTTATTAATTACCGCGGCTTTGCATGGTGACGAAATTAATGGCGTGGAGATTTGCCGCCGTTTGTTGCGCCTGCCAAGGCTCAATAATATTAAAGGCACTTTGATCGTGGTGCCGATCGTGAACACCTATGGATTTGTCCAACAAAGCCGTTACCTGCCTGATCGGCGAGATTTAAACCGCAGCTTTCCGGGCAGCGAAAAAGGCTCTCTTGGCAGCAGGATGGCCTGGCAGTTTACCGACCGGATTTTAAAAAAATCGACTCACGTCATTGATTTACACACTGGCGCCATTCACCGTAGTAATTATCCGCAAGTACGGGCGACGTCCAAAGACAAAGTTTCGCTGCGAATGGCTGAGAGTTTTAATGCGCCTATCATCATTAAAGCCGCCAGCCGAGATGGCACGATGCGAGGTACAGCCAATGGTATGGGCATTCCGATTATTTTGTATGAAGCCGGCGAAGCGTTGCGATTTGACGAACAGGCGATCAACATTGGTGTACGCGGTATTGTCAATGTGATGCACAGTCTGGGGATGCTGAGAACGCTGAAACGTCAGCAGAAAACCGGCTCGTTGTTTTCGAAGAAAAGTAGCTGGATCCGTGCGGAACATGACGGCATTGCCCGCTATTACCAGGGTTTAGGCCAAATCGTTAACGCCGGCGATACGCTGGCACACATCTATTCGCCTTATTCTGATTTTGAAGTGGCGGTGCTTGCGCCTTTTAGTGGCATCATTATTGGCCGCAACAACTTGCCACTGGTCAACGAGGGGGAAGCGCTGTTTCATATTGCTGAAGTCAGCGAACTGGCTGAAGCCGAAAAAACGCTGGATGCCATTAGTGATGAAGTGGATAACGCGATGCCGGCGTCACTGGGTGGCGATTATGGGGTGGTGTAAACCACCCGCGGCAGCTTAGCTATTTAGCGATCACGACATCGTATGCCGCAAGGCCAGGCACCCGCTGTTGCAGCTCGGTTTCGATTAGATCCAGTTCAACCAGGCGATTACAGAACAAAGCTGATTTTGCTTCCAATTCTTCCGCTTTGGCATCCAGACCCAAGTTGATTTTATCGACCAGCTGCTCGACCGGTTGCCAGTCACGGCTGTCATTCAGTTCAAAGTTGTCATCGGTCTGCTGTAATGCATCGCGCAGCGCCTGCCACACGGCGCCTACAGTATTTTTCGCCAGAGTATTCAGATTTTCTTTCAGTTCACCGTGCAAAAAAGCATCCATTTCGTTCAGACTTTGCGGCGCCAGATAAAAGTGCTCACCACTGCGCACAAACCGCGACATGATCTGATACGTGGTTTCCCGTACCAGCGCCTGCCACTCTTCCTGCTGGGCTTTGTTGCCAACGCCAACGAGCATACTCTCGATCGCCTGCAAACCAAGTTCCATACTATCTACAGCGATGCCAACCACTTGCGGCACAAATTTGCGCATGCCGTGGCTATATTTTTGCAACACGCGAATATCTTCAGCTGACAACTGCTGCAGTTCGCCCTGAATAAACAGCTGTTGGTCATTATTGATTTGGTATTGGGTACGGTCGGCAGTCTGAACGCGGATTTGGTCGGGAGAAATCAGGATCCCATGGCGAAATGCCATCTTGCATTCGCTGGCCTGTGTCCAGAGTGGCAGAAACAACAAGCTTGTTAAGCAAAACCGCTTTAAATTCACTTCAGATCACAATTCAGCCGGGGGATCAATATAGTCACAGCATATCATACCCAGCCGAATCAGAGCGTTTGTCTGGACAGTGAAGGTCGCAGCCTGCCGGCTATTGGTCGGTTTTTCAGCTGACCCACGGCTCAATACTCAACCGGGCATCCACCTGATGGATCTTGCTGGGACCAAATTCCCGCTTCACCGGTAATATCTCCGTCCCCAGTTTAAACTCGACTCCGGCAAACATCTGTTGTTTCACCAGCACCAGCCCTTCGGCCATTTTGTTCACGCGATCAACTTCAAGCCGCTTCACATCTTCAATCAGCGCTAATGCGATGGCTTTTTGCGCTTCAAAGTCATCCACCAGATATTTGGTCTGTTCCTGCGCAGCTTCAGATCTGTCCTGTTGCTTCATTTGTTCCAGACTTTGACGGATTTGCTCCATCTCATGTTTGACCATTGCGATGTTTTGCTTCAGCGCCTGTTGCTTTTCCAATATCGGATCAATACGACGGTTCAGATTAATCTGTAAAGTGCTCTCGGATAGAGAGCCGAGAGAGCCCGCCTTTAGACCAAAATCGAGATAAAACCGACCACCAACAATTTTGCCATTGAGCTTTTCTTCGGTACCTGAGATCACGCTGCGCGCATTTACATCACAATGATTAATTTGCTTGGTAGCATGAAAATCACCGTTGCATTCAATACGGGCATATTGCGCTAATGTGCATTGGATGCTGCCTGCAGCTCGCACCACAGTACTGAAATGCTCCAGACTGCCGTCAGGTGCAGAAAATTGATGGCCGATAATAGCACCGCCGATACGCACATCCCCGCCAGACTCAATAAGTGAACCTTCGGCCATGCCTTTGATGAAAACATTGCCGCCGGCAATTACTTTCATACTTTCTGTCACATCACCGTTAATAATGACAGAACCTTTAAACTGAACATGGCCGGTCGACAAATCTACTTTTTTTACCGCATAGACTTCATCGACGGCCGCTCCTGCCTCCATTACCCGTGGCATCCCATCCCGACTGGCTATCAACATGTCCACGTCGGTTGGGCAGACTTCCGTACCTTCACCGGGCTTCCATTCAACCTGTTGGCCGGGAGATGCCAGTGTAATATCGCCACGCACCGTCACACCGTCGATACCGTTGGTGGGAGGCCGGCGCCTGATCACCGGATCACCGCTACGCACCGAAGGGATCACACCAAAATCCCGTAAGTCGACTTTTGACTCATTCACTTGCAACGGTTTATTGGAACGCACAGTCAGGCCTTCGACTAAGGCTTCAAAACTGGCGTTTTGTCCCGGCTGCATCAGCCGGCCAACTGCAATAACCTGCTGTAGTTTACTGCCTGGCTCAGCGCGACTGGCGCTGCCAACCAGCTGGACGATCGCATCCTTTTGAAAACCAAAATGAACACCCGCTTCCTGCGCTGCTTTCACCAGATCGTTGGCTGACACAGGCGTGCCGCCCCAGGCTGCAACAATTTCCGCGACGGCTGACATCGAATCAGCTGCGATTTGAATAGCCAATACAGCGTTACGGCGCTCAGCGATTTTTCGCCGGACCACCACACCTTCTTTGAGCTTGTTTAGTTTGATATCGTCTTGCAGTGCCAGATAATCAGACAATAACTGGTTGATTTGTTCGGTGAGGATAAAACAACGCGCATACCCTGCTTCTTGCAAAGCCTCTCGGATAGCCTGCGCGGTCAAATCATACAATCCGACGGCGACCCGGACTTCGATGAAGTCTGCATCTTTGCTGAATTGCATTGCGATTTTATTCACGACAACATCACATGAAATAGACTGACTGTGACGTTACTGAAACAAAAAACGGACCTGAAAGCAAGCAATTGTGCATTCAGGCCCTTAGACATGTCGTTAGATATAATTTTCCTGGTGCACACGGATAAATAAATCAGTACCAATTTTGGTGTAGTCGATTTTATATTCTTTGTTATTCAGCGCCTGCACAAACAATAAAGTTTTGTTTTCACCAAACACATCTGAACTGCCGATATCAACCAGTTCCAGATAACGCTCTTTTGCTTCTACCCGATTCGCCGGCACTTCTTCTTCAAATTTTTTCACGCCGGTGCGGGATACGATGACGACCGGGTCGGAATCACCGTTGATAATCACTAAATCGAGTTTTTTCTGTTTGTGGATAATGGTATTACGGCCACTGACCAGAAAAGGTCTTTCGTATGTACTCATCTGTGCATTCACCAAATCTGCAAGGAAGTTTTTTGCATTATGAACCAGCGGTTGGGGTGTGTCTAGCCGTTGTTTTCCTGAGTAAAATTCAATCGTTGCCGATTGATAAAAAGGCAAAATTCACTGACGCTGCAATTGGCCAGATCGGCCGGGATCAACAAGTCTGCTTGCACAAACTGGCGCAGATGCACCATGCGCTGCGCAAACATCGCCTGCACGCCTTTATACAACCTCGTTTTACTGCGAAAGGCAGTCACGTCCGTCAGGTAGTCACTGGCACAGCGCCCATCCGGACAACCGCTGCCGGCAGCCGCTATCAACAGACCCCGTTGTTCTATCAATAACCGCACGGCTAACCGCAATGGTATGGTCGTTAAGATTTGATCGTAGTCCAGCACGCGCACGCCGATCCAGGCCATTTCACGGCCCTGCAGTGTCACTTGCTGTACCTGCCCCAACGAACTCCAGGGGATCAGCCAGCTGCCGCGCGGGTGGAAATACCGCAGGCCCTCGATCGTCGTCTCTGCAAGCAATACCGGAGCTCTGAGCTTCATGATGCCGACATAAGCCGCGACCAGAGTCAGCAAGAACCAAAGCACCCAGCCTTGGGCCGCCATCAAATCAGCACGGACGGCCAGCAGCAAAATTCCGGCCAATAACATTGCGGCGGCCGTCAGAAATAACGTGGCGCCACCTTTTGCTGAAGCTGAGAAAAACTGTCTACTGGTCATAGCGATTGCATGTACCAGTACATTAACAGGCTCATCAGGATGGTCCAGACCAGGTAAAACCGAAACATCCTGCAACGTTCGCACTTTTTATCCGTCATTGATACTCCTGAATACTTCCCATTGATACGACCAATCGACCACCTACTGCGATAACGCCGACATCTAATACAGACCAGATTCCCTACAATACATCAGTTTTTGATGAAATATATGGACCGGAGTTCTGACATTGATTAACCATTCACGCCTGATTTGGATCATTTTTTTATTGCTGGCTGGCTTTATGTTGTATTTATTCTTTCAAACAACAACGCCGCAAGACCAAAGTCGACGGGTTGAAAGCAAAATTTATGTCAGCACCAGCAAAGTTCAAAGCGCTTTATTGACCCGTAAAGTTGACGCCCTGGGTACTGCCTTGGCCTATGATTCTGCCCGAATTGTCAATGCCAGCAGTGATTATCTGATTGAACTGCATATAGAGGAAGGCCAGCCGGTTAAAAAAGGTGATTTGATTGCCCGCTTTAACGACACTGAAGAGCGTGCCCGTATTGCCGAACTGAAGGCACTGATGACGGAACAAAATCGACAGTTGGCCCGGCTGAAAAACCTAACCCGTACTCAGGCCAGCGCGCAGTCATTGCTGGATGAACAACAAGCCAAAGTGAATGCCACCCGTGCACAGCTCGACGCACTCGAAGCCCGGCTGAATGAACTGGTGATCCACGCGCCGTTTGACGGCGTGCTGGGCTTGCGTCAGGTCAGTAATGGCGCCTATCTCGCAACAGGGACTGAGCTGACAACGCTGGATGACATCAGTAAAATCCGCGTCGAATTTAATATCGCCGAACGTTATCTGGCCGCGCTGCAAAATGACATGGTCATCTCCGCCGATAATATCGCCTATCCCGGTTTTACTTTTCAAGGCAAAGTCAAAGCAATTGACCCACGGATTGACCCGGTGACGCGCTCGGTAAAAGTCCACGCTGTGATTGACAATGCCGATCTGAAACTGCGCCCGGGCATGTTGCTGAATGTGCATGTCGAACTGGCCAAAGCGGAAGTGGTGCAAATCGCTGAAAAAGCCGTGATGCCGCTACAAAGCAAACATTACGTCTTTGTGGTGGAAGCTGAAGATAATGTCCGTCAGGTTGAAATCATTCCCGGCCAGCGTTTACCCGGTCTGGTTGAAGTGATCTCCGGTCTCAAAGCCGGCGATG
>JAIXSW010000596.1 GCA_027484495.1 Gammaproteobacteria bacterium | reverse complement strand
GATTGTCGCGCACTTCAATTCTAGCCCCCGATATTACGACATTGATGGTTACGCCGAAAATAGCCGTCATCCCTGAAGATGCGAGGTTGTTGCCTGCCAGCACTCAGCTTAAAAGTACCATCTCTTCGCAGTGCGACAACCGGTGTGTGACACCCAGTGTGCGCTATTGCTGGTTAGCAGCTTCTGTTAAAACTTCAGGGACTACGGGCAAGGAAGCGGTATCGATTAACTATTTGTATTTAAATAACTATTCACGATTTTCATTTTGCGATCTGATGTTTTGGCCAAATTGAAAGTGGTGAAACATTAACTATACTCGGCCTACAGGGTTGCTCAGGTAGTTGGTTTCTATGGATAGTTTTGATTCAACACGTCGCCGATTTTTAACGCAAAGTCTTACGTTAGCTGGCGTGGGACTGGCAGCCGCCAAAGCGCCTTACGTGTTTGCAAAAACAAAAACTACTTTGCGCGTATTAGGTACACACGTCACCCTGCAAGAAGAAATCAGACAAAAAGCCATGGCCGATTTAGGCATCCATTTGGAGTTTGAAACCAAAGGTGAAGCGGAACTGGTCCAAAAAGCGACAACCTATCCGCATCAATTTGACCTCTACGAGCAGTGGACAGACAGCATCCGCACCTTATGGCAAGCCAATGCCATCCAGCCAATTAAGACAGATCGCCTGACTTATTGGAAAGAAATCAACGACATCTCGAAAAAAGGCCGCATTACACCAGAAGCACCAATCGGTGCCGGTGACGCGCCATACAAGATTCTCAATGTCCAGGCCGATGGCAGCTTGGGCACTGAATTCACCGGCAATATCAGCTTTTTACCCTATGTCCATAATGTCGATTCATTTGGCTATAACACCGACGTGATCCCAAAAGGCGTGCCCTATCAAACGGAAAGCTGGGGCTGGCTACTCGACCCCAAATGGCATGGCAAAGTCGCCGTGGTGAATGCGCCCACTATTGGTATTTTTGATTTAGCCCTCGCTGCAGAAGCAAATGGACTGATGACATTTGCCGACATCAGCAATATGACCATTGCCGAAATTGATCAGTTGTTTGCCATCTTGATGAAATTTAAGAAACAAAAACATTTTGCCGGTTTTTGGAACTCAGTGCCGCAATCCGTCGACTTTATGACCAGCAAGCGTGTGGCCATTCAAAGCATGTTTTCACCCGGCGTTTCCAGTGCAAATGGTTTGGGGGTTCCGGTCACTTATGCCGCACCCAAAGAAGGGTATCGGGCCTGGCATGGCGTGATGTGTATGTCGCGTGAGTGTAAGGGCGCGGTGCGAGATGCGGCCTATGACTATATGAATTGGTGGCTGAGCGGTTGGGCCGGCGCTTTTGTTGCCCGGCAGGGCTACTACATCTCCAATCCCGAGCGTTCCCGCCCGTTGTTATCCGCCAATGAATGGGATTATTGGTATGACGGTAAACCGACCCAGATAGCGCTGAAGGGCACTGATGGGCGCATCTCAGTGCCGGCCGGAGATATCAGAACCGGTGGTTCTTATATTGATCGGTTTAGCCATGTGCGGGTATGGAATAGTGTCATGGAGAATTATGAATATTCATTAGATCGGTGGTACGAGTTCTTACTGGCATGACAAAATTCGGACAGAAAATTATCCAGCTTGGCATTATCCAAAGTATTGTTGTTGGCTTTTTTCTATTGATGCTGATTTTGTTACTGGTAACAGGGCTGCATCTGTCTGGCTTGAAAAAATTCCATCACTATTTTGATACCTACCAAAAGGCCAGTGAGTTGGCTCGCACCATGGTCGCAATAGACAAAGAAGTTGCAGATCTCCAGCGGCATATTTTAACTTTTAGTCGCGCCGATAGAATAAATAATATCGATGAAATAACCGGGCATCATGAAAAAATAATTGCCGAGATCAATGGCATTATTAGTAAAAGTATAGATTACAACGAGGCTGTACCAGAGCAGCTGAAGAAGATGTTGGCGGCGGTCGAAGGGCTTGAAGATAAAATTGATAGTTTGCAATCGCAACAGCAATCTCGCACGGAAATTATTTATGGCCAGCTGGAGGGGGTTTACACTGAGCTTGATAGTCTGGTGAATGAATTTTTTACGTCAAACCATAAAGATGGCAAAGTCGTTTCTACTGATATTTTATGGCTGATAAAAACCGATGTAACAAATTTTAATGTTTTTTCGACGCGATATTTTCATAGGCATGAATCGTCAGTAAAAAATAAAGTGCTGTTAAGCATTCGGGCAGCGCAAGATAGATTAAAAACAATTGAAGCACTGCCAGATGGTAAAGCAAACCAAGAAATTATTCTGCGTATCGAAAATAAACTGGCACAGGCCAAAACTATTTTTAACCAGGCAGTCCAGGTCGACCGAAATTACTCATTTTTGATTAACGTCGTGCTGGCCGGTGAAACCGCCGAAATTGGCGTGCTCTCCGAAAGCCTGCGTGGCGAGTATATGGTGCGGCTGGAAGAGTTAATCGTCACCACAGATCAGCAAATCAGTTATCTGCAAAACATCGCCATTATAAGTTCTTTGCTGGGGACTATTTTTGCGATCGGCATTGCACTGCGGATTAGCCGCAATATTCGGAAGCCGTTGCAATCAATCACGACGACCTTCAGCCAGTTGGCCAAAGGTGAACATGTATCGGAAATTCCGGGAGCAGAACGCTCTGATGAAATAGGCCGGTTAGCCAGCGCCGCCGATATTTTCCGCCAAACCAATGTGCGTACCCAGCAATTGCTGCTGCAGACCGAAGATTTCAGTTTTCAGTTACAACAACGTGAAATCGAATTAAAACTGGCAGTGCAAAAAGCCGAAGCTGCCAATCTGGCAAAAAGCCAATTCCTTGCCAACATGAGCCATGAATTACGCACGCCGATGAATGCGATCCTGGGGATGTTGTCTCTGTTGAAAAAAACTGGTTTAAAACCAAAACAAGCGGACTATGCCGACAAAACGTCTTCTGCAGCAAGATTATTACTCAGCATCCTGAACGATATTCTTGATTTATCAAAAGCCGAAGCCGGCAAGATGGAACTGCACCATATTGATTTTAATTTAGATAGTTTGGTCGCGGATATTTCCGATATTTTGTCTACTTATATTGGCGCTAAACCAGTCGCTTTGCTTTTTGATATCGGTAACGATGTGCCTCGCTACTTGCTCGGTGATCCATTACGGTTGCAGCAGATATTAATTAATTTGGGTGGTAATGCGATTAAATTCACTGAGCAGGGTTCTGTGGTGATATCTATTCAACAAAATGTAATCACTGAAGAGAAGGTCAATCTAACATTTAAAATTAAAGATTCCGGTATTGGTATTGCACCAGAGCATCAGGAAAAAATATTCAGTGGCTTTACTCAGGCTGAAGGCGATATCACACGACGCTTTGGTGGCACTGGCTTAGGCCTGGCGATTAGTAAAAATCTGGTAGAGCTGATGGGCGGCACTTTATCACTACAAAGCAAGGTTGGCTTTGGCAGTGTGTTTAGTTTTTCAATCGATCTGCCGCGATTATCTGACAGTCAGATAGAAACATTTAAATTAAACCAACGCTTAGAAACCCAGGAACATACAGCAGCAAGATTAACCGGCTTACATATCTTGTTGGCTGAAGATAATATGATCAACCAACAGATCGCTGTTGAAGTATTAGAGGCCGAAGGCGCAAAAGTATCGGTGGCGAATAATGGCCAGGAGGCAATTGAATATTTAATCCAACATTTGCCGCCGGATCAATCCAGCCCAGTCGATTTGATTTTAATGGATTTACAAATGCCGGTGATGGATGGCATTACCGCGACGCAAAAGATCCGCGCAGAATTAAAGCTCAGTACTGTGCCTATTATCGCGATGACAGCCAATGCGATGGCCTCAGACCGCGACGCTTGTCTTCGCGCGGGCATGAACGAGCACTTAGGCAAACCTTTTGATGCGCAGCATCTGATCCAGCTCATCTGCAAGCACACCGGAAAGTGTGATGGTGCCAACAATCAAACCACCGCACCGGTCGATCCGGCTCCTGCCGCGAATACAGCAGAGCGCGCGGCACATCACCCGCAAGATGCGATTTGCTTACCGGATGCAATAGCGCGCATGGGCGGCAACCAGAGTTTGTATCTGAAACTGCTGCCGCATTTCCGGCAACAATTGGATGAACTGCCCAACCGGCTGAAAACGCTGGTCGCGGCCGACGATATGGCCACGTTCTGCCGTGAGCTGCATTCGTTAAAAGGTTCGTCGGCAATGATGGGCGCCAGCGCTTTTTCCAATGAGATCGCCGGGATCGAAAAATTGTTAAAGCACGATCCGCAACATCCAGACGCGCAGCAGCTAGTGGCCAGAACCTACGAGCTGATTGCGCAGTGCAGCGCTGATTTTGCCGCTGTAGCGGCAACATTCGCGGCAGAAACCGACTAAAGCGACGGCTATCGTAGCCATACATCAAAGCTCTCAGGCAAGGCGCTCGCCACAGACTGAGATATCTCACTGTTCCTTCTGTAATTCATTGATAGTCCTGTCGAATTTAGGCTATTCCCGCTGTACGGTCAGGCAACATTGCTGCGGCTGCTGAGTGTGTAGCCGGCAAGTGCTGTAGCCAAATCATACATGAGTAAAAACACAGCTCTGGCGGTGAAAATTAACGCTGTTAGCATGATGGTCGAGGGAAATGCTCTGAGGGAATGGGGCGCTGACAAGCAGTGCAGGACGCATTGCCGGCACAGGGAACGAGGATGTGCCAGTAGGGACCGGCAGCAGGAAAACTGCCAATGTTGGTTCGCCAGGACGCGGCAGGACGAATACCGGGCAAGGATGCCCAACCTTCAGTTTTTAGTTCGGAGCTACAAAGTCAGGACCTTGCGAATGGACAAGGGGAAGACCGGCATTTGATACATCAAACACGGAGCATGAATGTCAAAAACGAAGTTAAGAGAATTTGAAGCGCGCCAGCAACAAGCCATCACAGACAGCGCGTTATTACCTTGTGAAATCAGTTATCTGCTTTATCAAGCTGACGTGCTGAATACCGGTTGTCAGCAAAACCCTGAAATGGAAAACGAATATGACCAGTTGGCGCAGTGGATCCATGACGGCGTAGCTGCGGCTGGATCGGAACAAGCGGCAGTCCGCTCCGCGCTGACCGACTTATTTGACGCGGACATCGCTGCAGACAAAACCAACACAGTTTTGGCAGTGCTGCAAAGCAATGCTGCAACAGAACTGAAATCATCGCGGCAACAGCGCATCGATGCGCTGCATCTGAAGCTATTTCCCGAGTGTTATGACCATCTGTACGACAGCATCGAAGATGCGCGGATCCGCCGCCGTGGGCAAGATCCGATGTCGCCTGCATATCAGGCGGCCTGGCAACAAAAACGGCGTGAACGTGGCATCAGTGAAGAGATGATGAGCCCGGAAACAGAGGCATATGCAGCCAAAACCTATGCCGCAGCCAACTGGGTGCAAGTGATTAAATAACAAACGTTTAGATACTGATGCAACAACACATCTGGCTACGAGCAACGACTTTCTATAGCCCGAATTTGGAGGTAACTCATTTAGCGAATTACCTCCTGCTGAATCACTCCACGTTCTGGATCTGTTCCCGCATCTGCTCAATCAACACCTTCAATTCCACCGCGGTATTGGTGATCTCGGTCGAAATCGCTTTTGACGATAACGTATTCGATTCGCGGTTAAATTCCTGCATCATAAAGTCGAGGCGACGGCCGATGGCGCCGCCTTGTTTCAGATGATGGCGGGTTTCTTTGATGTGGGCGTCGAGGCGGTCGAGTTCTTCGGCGACGTCGGACTTTTGTGCCAGGAAGGCCATTTCCTGCTCGAGACGGTTTTGGTCCAGCTCGGCTTTAATTTCCTGTAAGCGGGTCAGCATTTTGTCGCGTTGCCATTGCAGTGCTTGCGGCAGGTGGACGCGTAAACTGGCGACGTGGGTGGAGATTTGGTCAAGACGGTCACGGATCAGCTGCTCAATCGCCACGCCTTCGCGACCACGACCGGCGAGGAAATCTTTCATTGCGATGTCAAAACCGGCCAGCAGTTCGGCCTGCACCGAGTCCATGTCCTCTTCCTGCGTTTCCATCACGCCAGGCCAGCGCAGGATGTCGGCGATATTCAGCTGGGCTTGTGGGCACTGTGCAGATAACGCCTGCGCCGCTTTAATCAGCTGAGCGGCAAAGGCGTCGTTGATTTTTAAGTCGCCGCTTTGCTGCGCCGCGTTATAGCGCAGGTTCACTTCCACTTTGCCGCGTTGCAGGCTTTGGCGCAGTTTGTCGCGCAGCAGGCTTTCCAAACCACGGAATTGCTCGGGTAACCGAAAATAACTCTCGAGATATCTTTGGTTAACGGAGCGGATCTCCCACACGGCGTTGCCCCAGGTGGCTTTAACTTCGTGGCGGGCAAAAGCGGTCATGCTGTGGATCATGCGATTATCCTTTTATACATCTGGAATAGCGGAAATTCCGAGTATACCCAGAACAAGGCCTTTAGGCGAATAGATGGCAGGATGATGGTGAAAGCCCTATAATGCCGCCATCTTTTTTCGCCAATTCACCGGCCACCGAGGTTTCCCATGCGTCCAAGCGGCAGAACAGCCAGTCAGATCCGTCCTATCAGTTTCACCCGTCAATTTACTGCCCACGCCGAAGGTTCGGTTTTGGTCGAGTTTGGTAACACTAAAGTGTTGTGTACAGCGTCTGTCGAAGAAGGCGTGCCGCGTTTTATGAAAGGCCAGGGCAAAGGCTGGATCACGGCGGAATACGGCATGCTGCCGCGTTCTACCCATACCCGCAACGACCGTGAAGCTGCGCGTGGCAAACAAGCCGGCCGCACCATGGAGATCCAACGTTTAATCGGTCGCGCTCTGCGCGCAGCGGTGGATTTAAAATTACTCGGTGAAAACACCATTACCTTCGACTGTGACGTGATCCAGGCCGACGGCGGCACCCGCACTGCAGCTATCACCGGTGCATGTGTGGCTTTATGTGACGCACTGAACTTTATGCGCGCCAAAGGCATGATCAAAACGAATCCATTGAAATATATGGTTGCTGCGGTGTCTGTTGGTATCTACAAAGGCGAGCCAGTCGCCGACCTCGAATATGTTGAAGATTCAGCCGCTGAAACCGACATGAACGTGGTGATGACCGAAACCGGCAAACTGATTGAAATTCAGGGCACTGCCGAAGCTGAGCCATTTAGCTTCGAAGAAATGCAGGCGATGCTGGCGCTGGCGAAAGACGCTATCCGCGAAATCGTCGACGAACAAAAACGTGTATTGGCATAACGAATCCGTCTAAAAGGTCTTCCGATGAAAGCTTTTCAACAAGAATTTATTGAATTTGCCCTGTCGCGTCAGGTGCTGAAATTTGGTTCATTTACGCTGAAATCCGGCCGTACCAGCCCGTATTTCTTTAACGCCGGTTTGTTTAATACCGGTGGCGATCTGGCGAAACTGGGCCGCTTTTATGCCGCGGCGCTGATGGATGCCGGCATTGCATTCGACGTGCTGTTTGGCCCGGCCTATAAAGGTATTCCGATTGCGACGACTACCGCAGTCGCGCTGGCTGAACATCATGGCCAGGACGTACCGTATTGCTTTAACCGCAAAGAAGCCAAAACACACGGCGAAGGCGGCAGTTTGGTCGGTTCGCCATTAAAAGGCCGCATTATGCTGGTCGACGATGTGATCACGGCAGGCACGGCGATCCGCGAATCGATGGAAATCATTCAGGCGCAGGGCGCGGAACTGGCCGGCGTGCTCATCGCATTGGATCGGCAGGAACGCGGCAAGGGCGAACTGTCGGCGATTCAGGAAGTGGAACGTGATTTTGGCATCAAAGTGGTGTCGATCATTGGTCTGAAAGACCTCATCCAATACCTCGAAGGCAAGCCGGAACTGGCGGCGCATCTCGATGCAGTCAAAGCTTACCGGGCTGAATTTGGCGTTTGAGTTTGGTCTGTAAACCGGACAGATTTGTCTTCAGGAATTGTTAAGTTTAAGCTGCGATAACTAAAGACGTTCTGTCATCTGAACAGGCCAGCGCTGCTGGCCTGATTGTTTTAAAGCGGAGTCTGTGTTGATCAACAAACCAAACGGCAGCGGTTTTGGCCGCATTCTGAAAGCGACTGAATGTTCACGCAAAGGTTTTGTCGCCGCCTGGCATTTTGAAGCGGCGTTCCGGCAGGAAGCACTGCTGGCGATACTGATGTTTCCACTGTCTTTTGTGCTGGCAGAATCGGTTGGCCACTGGGCTTTGCTGGTTGGCGTGTTGTTGCTGGTGTTGATTGTAGAACTGCTAAATTCGGCGATTGAAGCACTGACCGACCGTGTCAGTCTGGAACGCCACGAATTGTCTGGCCGCGCCAAAGACATGGGCTCTGCTGCTGTTACCTTAAGCCTGACCATTGTCGCGCTGGTATGGGGCGCGGCGATCTGGCAATTGCTGCAATAAAACGCCGCTGCATTGGATTTACCGCGCCGGATCAGGCTGTGCTAAGGTAGTTCTATCTATCTTGGCGGAGCAGTCCGGACTATGTATTGGCGCGGTCTTTTCCTCTTATGTTGCTGTTGGCAGCCTGCTTTGTCTGCTGCAGAAGTATTCTGCTACGACATGCCGGGCGAAGTGCCGGCTGCCGAACAAATTCAGGTCAACGGCCAGCGTGTCGACGGACGGCATACGGCGCGCATTGCCGGTTGGGTGCTGGAAGTGTTGCCAAACGCGGAGTTTGTTAATCAGCCGTGGCAACGTTGTCTGACTCAAACCCAGCAAGGGCGCGTCACCGGATTATTCTCGATTGGCTGGACAGAAGAACGGGCCCAATGGTTCAGCTTCCCACTACAAGGCAAAGCGCCAGACACCCAATTGGCGTTATACGAAGTGCCATACCACATCTATGTACACCGCGACAGTAAAGTGCATTGGAACGGCAAGCGTTTCAATGGCTTAACTTATGGTCTCATCACTCTCAAAGGTTATCTGGCAGAAGACCGGTTGCGCGAACTCGGCGCTTTATCACCGCTGCAAACCGATATCCATCAGGCGGTAGAGCTGGTTAATAAAGGTCGGTTGGATGGTTTTGTGATCCCACCCGGTGCTGTCGAGCGGATTTTCCGACAGCAACCTGGCTTTGCACAGCTGAAGCAGCTCGACACGCCGTTGTTTGCGATGCCACTGTATCTGGCGTTTTATCCGGGGTTTTGTCAGGGCTCGGCGGCAAAATGTCAGCAAATCTGGCAACATCTGGCGGCAAAAAAAGCCCAGTGGCAGCAACAGCAAGCTGCTCTTTCGGCGCAATAAACCTTGTTATTCAGGCCGTAACGGCCAAATTCCCGGCCATAACGGCAAGCCATCGGCGTTATACAGCGTCAGTTCCGGCTGTGCGGCCATGCCATAACACAGCATTGTGGCAGTGGGTGGCAGGTCAATCTCAATCTGTTGCTGATCTGCACTGGATCTGGCCGGCACCGCTTGCCAACCGGTCGGCGGGCAATCAGCAAAAAAGCCTGTTATCAACTCAGTCTGTGGCCATTGCGCCCCGTCCGGCAAACGCAGGACCACCACAGCGGCCGTCACCTGTTGTAGCTGCGCCTGTAGTGGCGTGGCCGTCTTTTCAGGCTGCAGCAGCTGATCCAGCTGCAGGGCCAGCCGGCGTGCCAGTTCGGCTTTTAAAGGCGGATGAATATCCTGCACCGCACCTAAATCTGCGGCGGACACTAAAACACAGTGGGGCGTCCCGGCCGCGAATTGCTGCTGCGCTTGTCGAATCTTGACAAAACCATGCTGTAGGTCCGGTAAACCCTTTTTCCCAAAACCAGCGACTTGCACCAACAGCAGCGGGAAATCCCAACCGGCCGCGCGGCGGCAACGCTGAAACCAAGTCTGGAGCTTGTTGCCATAACCGGCAGCTGCCTGGCCCATTGCATCCTGTTCACCCTGATACCATAACATCGCCGCAAAAGGTTGTTGCAGCCAGGGGTTGAGCCTTGCTGCAAACAAAGCACCGGGTTGCCAATGGCTCTGGGCGGCAACGGGCGATGCGGTCCAGGCGTCTATGGCTGAACCAGGCCAGCTGAGATCGACCAGCCCCAGCATCAGCGGGGTGGCGCCCGCCGTGGGTTGATAGCACTGACTGAAATGACACAGCAGTGCCGGCCAGTTGGCGCACTGTTCGGCGGTCAGCGCTTGCCAGCTGCCGGCGCTGTGAAAATCGGCCGGATGATCTGGATGCTGATATGCGCCGGTCAGATAAGCCCGCACCATCGGCTGGGGGGATGCTGCGGAAAGTTTATCGCGGACATCGACCAGCTGCTCCGGGTAGTGCCGCAGCGGCCAGCCGATATTCGACTGCCCGGCGCATACCAAACGCAAGCCAAACCACAGGTCATCCAGCCGGATGCTGTCTGCTGCTGCGCCTGAAATACAGAGGGTCCATGGGCCGGAAGGGGGCAGTGCGGGGATATCGACACTGAACACACCGTCTGCATCGGTGTTGGCTTCGAAGTGATAAACGCGGTGCTCCGATCGCAGGCTGATACGAAGCGGCTGCTGTGGTGCGGCAGTGCCGCATAGTTGTTGCAGGCTGCTATGTTGCAGCACAGCGCCCGATGACCACAGCGGCGACAAGCGGATCATCGTTAATCTTGCGCGAACAGCGCCGCTTTGAGCGCCGGCCACTGACTGGCAAAACTCTGATGCGGCGGTTCTTTAAAACCGGTGCGGACATACTGATGCAGCCGGCCTTCGATAAACGCCAGCAGCAAATTGGCCACCGCGGCTTCGTCACCGTGGCGTTTGCCGGTGCCGAGTTTACGGTCGCGCAGGCACTGTTTCAGTTGTTTTTCCAGTCCTTCCAGCAACTGGCTGACGCGTTCGCGTAGCCGTTCCTGCTCGCCCTGCAAGGCTTCACTGGTCAGCAGCCGGCACAAACCGGGTCTGCGGCCGGCGAATTGCAGCAAGGCCTCCAGCATCAGCTGAATACGGGCTTCGGCTTGTTTGTGGGTCTGAAAAATGACGCGGAATTCCTGTTGCAGCTCTTGCTCAATCAGGTCAAGCAAGCCTTCAAACATCCGCGCTTTACTGGGGAAATGGCGGTATAACGCGGCTTCAGAGACGCCCACCTGCACCGCAAGCGCGGCGGTGGTAATGCGCTGACCGGGGCTTTTTTCCAGCATCACGGCCAGCGCATCCAGAATTTCCGCTTTGCGATTGCTGCTTCTGGGCGTCGACATCAGTCGTTACGACCGGCCTGAGTGACCAAAGCCACCTTCGCCACGCTCTGAGGTATCAAATTCTTCGACCAGCTCAAACTGCGCCTGCACTACTGGCATAAACACCAGCTGGGCAATGCGGTCGCCTGGCTGAATGGTAAAAGCGTTTTGACCGCGGTTCCAGGTCGAGATCATCAGCTGGCCCTGATAATCCGAGTCAATTAAGCCAACCAGATTGCCGAGCACGATGCCGTTTTTATGGCCCATGCCGGAACGCGGCAGAATAGTCGCGCACAGGTTTGCATCGCCGATGTGAATAGCAAGACCGGTTGGGATCAGTTCCGTCTGGCCAGGTAACAGCGTCAGCGGTGCGTCTAACAAAGCGCGTAAATCCAGACCGGCAGAACCTGGCGTGGCGTATTCCGGCAGCGGATATTCAGTGCCAATGCGCCGGTCGAGAATTTTCAGTTCAATGCTTTTTTTCATGTTGGTATTGCTCATAAATCAAGGAAATTAAGGCTTGGGCTAAGTCGGTTTTGCTGCGCTGGCCCAGCGCGAATTCAGCGGTGCTGCTGTACACCGTGATGGCGTTTTGTTCGCTGTTAAAGCCAAGCGCGGGGTCAGACACGTCGTTGGCACAAATCAGGTTGAGATTTTTCTTCTGCAGTTTTTGCCGGGCGTATTCGGCCACTTTTTCGGTCTCGGCGGCAAAACCGACGGTAAAAGGCCGCTGTGCGGTCAGTGCCGCGACGCTGGCGATAATGTCCGGGTTTTTCACTAACTGCAGCGTCAGGCCGTCATTGTCGGCGGTTTTTTTGATTTTCTGCGACGCGAGTGCAGCGACGCGAAAATCTGCCACTGCAGCGCAACCGATAAAAATGTCGCTGTTGGGCGCTTGTTGCATGCTAGTGACATACATCTGTTCGGCAGTGGTGACATCCAGCCTGGTCACGCCAGCAGGCGCTGCCAGCTGTACCGGGCCGCTAATCAGTGTCACTTCAGCGCCCAGCGCGGCAGCGGCAGCGGCGAGGGCATAGCCCATTTTACCGGAGCTGTGGTTGCTGATGTAACGCACCGGGTCAATCGCTTCACGCGTCGGGCCGGCAGTAATAGTGATTTTCACACCTTGCAGCGGCTGATCAGCAGGCTTGCTCAGCACGCCAATCACCGCATCGACCAGCTGCAGCGGTTCCAGCATTCGGCCCGGGCCGACATCGCCGCACGCCTGCTCACCGGCATTGGGTCCAAATATGTGAATATTTCGTGAAATTAAAGTTGATAAATTGGCTTGGGTCGCTATGTTTTTATACATCTGCTGATTCATTGCCGGCGCGATCGCCAGCGGTGCACTGCTCGCCAGAATGCAGGTGGTCAGCAAATCATTCGCCATGCCATGGGTGATGCGGGCGATCACATCGGCCGAGGCGGGCGCCACTAAAATGAAATCTGCCCATTTCGCCAGTTCGATATGGCCCATCGCAGCTTCAGCCGCCGGGTCGAGCAACGACTGGCCCACCGGGTTGCCGGACAGCGCCTGCAGCGTCAGAGGCGTAATAAATTCTGCAGCGGCCGGAGTCAGGATCACCCGGACGTCGGCGCCACGCTCTTTCAGTCGGCGAACTAAATCTGCAGATTTGTAGGCAGCAATGCCACCGCTGATCCCAAGCAGGATCTTTTTGCCAGCAAGGATGTTGTGCATAAGAAAACCATCAGCCAGAAACTGGCCGATAAGATACCACGAACTCAAGGACGAGTAATCATGACCATCAAGCAATGGCCGACGGCCGAACAACCACGCGAGAAATTGTTAAGTTATGGCGCCGGCGCCTTGTCCGACGGCGAGTTGCTGGCGATTTTTCTCGGCCACGGCTGTGCTGGCCTCGATGCGGTCGCGATGTCGCGGCAGCTGTTACATGATTTTGGCGGCGTGCGGGCGTTTTTCGCCGCGCCGCGTGGCCAGTTCTGCCGGCACAAAGGGCTCGGCGTGCATCGGTATGTAAAAACTCAGGCGGTGCTCGAGCTATGTAAACGCTGTTTGTACCAGCATATGCAGCGCGATACGGTGTTTTCTGACCCCGGTATGGTGAAGCATTATCTGCAATACAGCATTGGCCTCGAGACGCGGGAGGTCTTTATGACGTTGTATTTGGACAGTCAACACCGGCTGATCAAAGCCGAACCACTGTTTTATGGCACGATAGATGCCTCGCCGGTCTATCCGCGTATTGTAGTTCAGGCTGCTTTAGCGCATAATGCCGCCGCCGTTATTTTGGCTCACAATCATCCATCCGGAGTTGCTGAGCCGAGTCGCGCTGACAGAGCTATAACGGAGCGCCTGACCCAAGCCATGGCTTTGGTCGACATTAAGTTATTGGATCACTTTGTGGTCGGCGACGCCGAGGTCATATCCTTTGCCGAACGCGGCTGGCTTTAAGATCTGAAAGGATCAACACGATCTATGCGTAAAGTTCAGGCATTATTGCTTGAGTTTTTTTAGCTGATCGTGTATAAATTGCGCCCTTTCAGAAATCCGGGGCATTCTTCTTGGCCAGAAGGATGACGATAGCTCGAGCTGAAGTAATTTTGGAGATTTATTGACATGTCTAGAGTATGCCAAATCACTGGTAAAGGTCCGATGGTAGGTAACCGTCGTTCACACGCCAACAACGCAACTAAGCGCCGTTTTCTGCCAAACCTGCAAACTCACCGTTTCTGGGTTGACAGTGAAAACCGTTTCGTCACGCTGCGCCTGA
Organism: Gammaproteobacteria bacterium; assembly: GCA_027484495.1. Lineage (GTDB taxonomy): Bacteria > Pseudomonadota > Gammaproteobacteria > Enterobacterales > Alteromonadaceae > Pararheinheimera. The sequence continues at coordinate 1,456 of JAIXSW010000596.1, read as the reverse complement.
CAACTAAGGCTATGCGTATCATCGATAAAAATGGTATCGATGCCGTTTTAGCTGATCTGCGTAAGCAAGGTCATAAGGTTTAAGGAATTAGCAAATGCGCGATAAGATCCGTTTAGTTTCTTCTGCTGGTACTGGCTTTTTCTATACAACTGATAAGAACAAGCGCACCATGCCAGAAAAAATGGAAATCAAAAAATTCGATCCTAAAGTGCGCAAGCACGTGATTTTCAAAGAAGCGAAAATCAAGTAATCGGATTTATTTCCAAAAGCAGAACCCGACCTCGTGTCGGGTTTTGTTTTTTTAGCCTTTGGTAAATCCGCTGCTGTTTGAAATGCCTCTCTTTAATACAATCGCAACACTCGAAGCCAAAGCGCAGACAAATTGGCGACCGCAACACGATCCGGTACACTGCCAGCATCTGCAGGCGACAAGCGAACCTTATGCTGAGATTATCCCGCCAATCCTGGAACAATCTGATTATTTTTGGCGTGCTGGCGCTGTTTTTTCTGTTTTACATTGCGCCTAGTCATCTGGCTTTTATGTTAAGCCGCGACCAGATCATCAGCATTGTTGTGCCGGGACAAAAACTGCTGCAATTACAGTTTCCCCGTGCCACGCTGAAACAAGCCGGACCGGTCTGGCGCTTCGAACCGCAGTTGGAACAGCCGGCGCCCGATACCATTTTGCAGCATTGGCTGAATTTTCAGTTACCTGCGGCAAAACCTGAAAGCCCACAAATTGTGGCGCAAGTGTGCCGCGTTCTGCTTTATCAGAGTGGTGAGGCGCAGCCTGCGCTATGGACCATTGCGGTTGATCAACAACAGTGGTATCTGCAGTATCAGCAGGTGTTATTCCCGATTGATCAGACTACCGCTGACCAGCTTTGCCCGCCTTCTTTACGTTAAACCGGAGTTGTTATGCCTGAATTACCAGAAGTTGAAGTCTCCCGGTTAGGCATCACGCCACACCTGACAAACAGAACGATTCGCCGCATTGATGTGCGCCAGCCAATGCTGCGCTGGCCGGTGCCGGCAGAGGTGATGGCTGTAGCAAATGCGCCGGTGCTGAACGTCAGCCGCCGCGCCAAATATTTACTGATTGACGTGCCGGGCGGCAGCATTATTTTGCACCTCGGCATGTCGGGTAACCTGAAGATCCTCAGCGCCGATACGCCCGCCGGTAAACATGACCATGTGGATATTGTGCTGGATAACAAGACCTTATTGCGTCTGAACGACACCCGCCGTTTTGGTGCTGTGCTGTGGCAAGCAACCGGAACCGATCATCCGTTGCTCACCACTTTAGGGCCAGAACCGCTGACGCCGGCGTTTCACGCGGAGCAGTTATTCGCACAATGCCAGAAACGCAGCAGTGCCATCAAACTGGTGTTGATGGATAATCATGTCGTGGTGGGGGTCGGCAACATTTACGCCAATGAATCTTTGTTTAAAGCCG
>JAIXSW010000100.1 GCA_027484495.1 Gammaproteobacteria bacterium | reverse complement strand
CGGATACCAGAAGCAGTACGGTAGTTAGTATTCACCGGAATTGGGAAGAAGTACTTACCGTAGTTCGCGAATACTTTAGAGCTGCCATCGCCGTTTGGATCATAAGTCAGACCCAGACGAGGTGCGATTTGGTCATCCAGTTTCACGAATGTGACGCCAGTTTTACCTTTGTTCTCAGCAACGTCCGAACGAACACCGATAGTGGCAAACCACTGCTCGTTGATAGTCCATTGATCTTCTAAGTAAATTGCATAGTTTTCAGTAGAGAATGCACCACCACCGGCAAATACCCGTTTTGACACATAGTCATGTGCTGCGCCGGTATTGTTTTTGTAGTCAGTACCACCAATGGTCGCACCAGCCGCGATAGTGTTATAAGCGTAAGTACCGTCACCTGCCGGAGCTGTGATGTGATTCGCTTTAATTTCTTCGCCGTCATAACCGAAGCGCAACAAATGACCATCCAGGAATGCCCATTCGAAGTCGATCCGGCGGATTTCACGTTCGATTTCATTGCGGTCGATACCAGTACCCGAGCCACAAGATAACAGTGGGCTGGACTGATTTGGACGCGAGTCAGTGACTGAAGGACATTCCGTATTACCTGGGATCACGCTCGATTCAGTTTTGTAAGAACCAACCATGGCAGAAACGTTGAAAGTCTCGCTGAAAGTACCGCTATAGCTTAATGAACTGCTGGTACCACCCTCTTGGATCTCGTCAGAGAAAATCCGGTTCGCTGGCGTGGTAACGGTGTTTGTCAGAGCATTGTAGTTGACTTGAGTCCGGTCACGGCTTTGGTCGTTTGAGAAACCAAACAGTGACAAACGGTGGGAGTCGTTAATTTCCCAGTCTACTTTACCGCCCCAGAATGCATCGTTACTGTCCGTTTCGCGCCAGCGGTTAGTTGCAGTAGTCCGGGCGTTTGATGCATACGCTTCTTTACGCTCAAAGCTACGTGGATTGTAGATAGCGTAGAAGAACAGTTTGTCTTTGATGAGTGGACCCGAAGCTGAAATCGTCGCGTTAGTTTCAGTGTATTCATTTTTGGTCGTATCACGGAACACTGCACCAGCGTAGTTGGTCAGTTCAGTGCCGTCACCGAGGTAATCTGGCTGATAATAGGCAGTCGCGCCAAATTCAAATTCGTTAGTACCAGATTTTGATACTGCGTTGATCACACCGCCAGTTGCACGGCCGTACTGGGCTGAATAACCACCAGTTTTTACCTGGAATTCTTTATAGAATTCGAACGGGATAGAACCACAACCTAAACCTTTGTCAGGGTCAGTGACGTTCATACCGTTGATATAACAAACGTTTTCAGCAACTGAAGAACCTGAGAACGACGCCAGGTTACCAAACTGTGATTCACCTTTAATGGTGCCCGGCGCAAGCAGAGCAACTGATGTGATATCGCGGCCAACCGGCAGACGGTCAAATTCAACTTCACCAATAGTCAGACCTGAGTCAGCACTGGTCAGGTCAACTGCAGAAACACGGGCACCCGTGACTTCAATGCGTTCAACGCCTGATGGAGCGCCTAAGTCAAAACGAGCATTCGCAGTACCGCCAACGGTGACACGGACTTTTTGTTGTCCGGCCAGCGTACCGCCTTTTGTTACAACAATTTCGTATTCACCGATTGCCAGTTGTGGGAAACGGAATGAACCTGAAGCATCGACCTGAATTTCACGACTGAAACCGATGTCTGGGTTTTTGATAGTGACTGTGTAACCGTTAGCAGGGACACCTGAGATTGCACCAATAACAGTGCCTGTAGAGCCTGCAGCGGAAGCTGCACCAGACATACCAAGGATTGTAGATACCGCCAGCGCAGCCAGCGAGCGCTTAAAGCGCCATGTTCCGTTGTTGGATTTCATTATTTCTTATTCTCCAATTTGTTGTTATCTAGGAACTTTCCGTTCCTTACCTAGTATTACCATGAACTTACTCCGGCTGTACACAGACCATTTACCCATTAAAGGTACTATAAAGATGCAAAAAAAATGGAAAAACTGCGTAATTTTTCCATTCAAATTACATCTGTTCACAAAATCGGCAAGAATTTGCCATGCCTGAGAGTGGGAATTACTAAAAAAAAACGTTAGATAGTTTTCGTAAGATTATGTAAATAAACGTTTTTTATATCCGTCTTTATCAGTCAGACTGCATGAAACAAAAAAATTGATTCATATTAATTTTTTCATTTATTTATCATTATTTAACATCAAGCAAGGCGCGCGACTGCGCCCAATTAACAAAATTCTGCGATATTCGGTTTGAACTGACACCGTATCAGTTTAAAACTTACTTGATGCCGCCATTATCAGGTAATTATCCCGATTCTTCCTTAATCCTGCCGTAGGGGTAGCAACTCATAGTTCATTGCCGGCAATTGGCGGATGAAGTCATCTTCGTTGAACGTGAAGCCAATTTGGAACAATAATGCAGCAAAATCTCGCCATGGCGCTGATAACGAAATCGCCTCACCGGAAACTGGATGGCAGAAGCTAAGCCGGGCTGCATGCAGCAGTAAACGAGCGCAGCTGAACTGTTGACGAAATAGCTGATTATGTTTGCCATCACCATGCGTCGTGTCGCCAATAATCGGATGGAACAGGTGTT
>JAIXSW010000536.1 GCA_027484495.1 Gammaproteobacteria bacterium | reverse complement strand
AGGAAATATTGCTGGCGGATCTGCATCGCATTCACGTCGGCGGGACCCAGGTCTGTGCTGTTGTAATCAGCGTCAGTCTGGAACTGGAAACTTTGCGCATGGGCGCCGACTGCGATGGTTGAGGCTAAAACGGAAACAACAAAAGGAATAACTCGAGCTTTCATACAATGCCCTCCGGCAGTTAAACAAGTCGGGGGCACTTTATGGTTTTGAAACTTAATTGAATCTGAACGCGAAAATGAACCGAAATATGATTCCCGTTCATTTATATAAAATTACACCATTTAATTCATACAGTTAGAAAATTAGATGCATTTTTATCTCCGGTAAAAATGCGCTGTAAACACATTTTGTTACAAAGATAACTGCTTAAATCTCCAACAATGCCGCTTTTAACGCATGAACCTGATCACGCAGCGTAGCAGCTTGCTCAAACTCCAGATTTTTCGCGTGCTGCAGCATTTGCGCTTCCAATTTTTTAATTTCTGCCTGCACCTGATACGGCGTTTTACCTTTAATCAGTTTTGCATGCTCAGCCACTTTCGGCAGCTCGACGTCGTCTTGGCCTAAGTCCATCACATCACCGACTTTTTTGCGGATCTGCGTCGGCGTGATGCCATTGGCTTCGTTAAAAGCCACCTGTTTGGCGCGACGCCGATCGGTTTCATCGATGGCGCGTTGCATCGAACCAGTGATCCGGTCCGCATACAGAATCGCTTTACCGTTGACGTTGCGCGCCGCCCGGCCAATGGTCTGGATCAGTGAGCGTTCCGAGCGTAAAAAGCCTTCTTTATCTGCGTCCAGAATAGCCACCAAGGAGACTTCCGGAATATCCAGACCTTCACGCAGCAAGTTGATGCCGACCAGCACATCAAACACGCCGAGGCGCAAATCGCGGATGATCTCGACCCGCTCCACCGTATCGACGTCCGAATGCAGATAACGCACTTTGACATTGTGACCGGCGAGATAATCGGTCAGATCTTCGGCCATTTTTTTCGTCAGCGTGGTGACCAGCACCCGTTCGTTCAGACCGGCGCAGCGCATCACTTCAGACAATAAATCATCGACTTGCGTGCCGACCGGGCGGATCTCAATGACCGGATCAATCAGGCCGGTCGGCCGTACCACCTGCTCGGCGATATCAGTGCCGGATTTTTCCAGCTCATAAGCCGCCGGTGTCGCCGACACATAAATACGCTGCGGCGCGATGGCTTCAAACTCTTCGAACTTCAGCGGTCGGTTGTCGAGCGCCGACGGCAAACGGAAACCATAATTGACCAGATTTTCTTTGCGTGAGCGGTCGCCGCGAAACATCGCGCCGATTTGCGAGATGGTCACGTGCGACTCATCAATAAACATCAGGCCATCATCGGGGAAATAATCCAGCAAGGTCGGCGGCGGTTCGCCTTCGGCACGGCCCGACAAATAGCGCGAGTAGTTTTCAATGCCGGAGCAATAGCCAAGCTCGACCATCATTTCCAAATCAAACAAGGTACGCTGGCCAATGCGCTGCTCTTCAATCAGTTTGTTTTCCGCCAACAGCTGCGCACGCCGGGCTGCCAGTTCGACTTTAATCCGCTCTACCGCTTCGAGGATCTTCTCACGCGGCGTGACATAGTGTGTTTTTGGATAAATGGTGTAGCGCGCCACAACGCGGTCGACCGCGCCGGTCAGTGGATCAAACAAACTGATGCGTTCAATCTCTTCATCAAACAACTCAAGCCTGACGGCCAGCTCGTCCGATTCGGCCGGATAAATGTCGATGACATCGCCACGTACCCGATAAGTCGCGCGCTCAAACGCCATGTCATTACGTTGATATTGCAGCTCGGCGAGACGACGCAGAATAAAGCGCTGATCGACCACATCACCGACACGCAAATGCAGCAACATTTTCATGTAGGACTCAGGATCGCCCAAGCCGTAGATCGCCGACACCGACGCGATGATCACAACGTCGCGTCGCTCCATCAGCGCTTTGGTTGCCGATAGCCGCATTTGCTCGATATGTTCGTTGATTGAAGCATCTTTTTCGATAAAGGTATCGCTGGCCGGCACATAAGCTTCCGGCTGGTAGTAGTCGTAATAAGACACAAAATATTCGACGGAATTATGTGGGAAAAACTCTTTCATTTCGCCGTACAGTTGCGCCGCCAGTGTTTTGTTATGCGCCATGATTAAGGTTGGCCGGTCGACCTGAGCAATGATATTGGCCATGGTGAAAGTTTTACCGGAACCGGTAACGCCCAATAACGTCTGATGCGCCAGGCCCGACTCTAAGCCATCGACCAGTTTGGCGATCGCCGTTGGCTGGTCGCCGGCCGGCTGATAGGGCGAATGTAACTCAAACTGTTTTGCCATCAACGGACTCTCTTTGTTGCAAACCGTTCAGACTACGCTGAAACCACAAATAAGCGATCAGCGCGATAAACAGATTGGCACTGAGCGCACCACCGTAAACGCCAAGCACACCAAACAATTTGCCGCCCAACCAGGCGATAGGCACATAAAACACAAAGAGCCGCACCACACTGAGCGCCAGTGCACGCATCGGCAAATGCAGGGCATTTAATGAGGAATTGGTCAGGATCACCACCCCCTGTAACCCATACCCAAGTGGCAAAATCCAGATAAACCAGCAGATCAACCGCTCGACTGCCGGCTCAGTAGAAAACAGGTGCGCAATAAAAGGCGCGGTCAGCGCCAACAGCAAATACACCGCAAACTGCCATTTCAATACAAAGCGGATACAGAGCTGATAACCAGCTTCGACACGGCTGAGTTGGCAACCACCCAGATTCTGGCTGACAAAAGGCGGCAACGTCATCGACAGGGCCAGCACCACCAGACAGGCAATGCTTTCGATGCGGGCTCCAACGCCAAACGCTGCCACTGCATGTGCACCATAACTAGCCATTACCGCAGTTAATATCGCCATCGCCAGCGGTGTCAGCATATTAGCGCCCGCAGCAGGCAAGCCAATTTGCAGGATACGCCGGCTGATGCGGATAAATTCAGTCAGGCTTTGATGGCCACTGTCGACCAGTTTACGCCGCACGACGATCAGATAGAGAATGAGGCTAAAACTAACGGCCCAGGAGATCACACTGGCAATTGATGCCCCTTCCACGCCCATGGCCGGAATCGGTCCCCAGCCAAATATCAAAATCGGGTCCAGTATGGCGTTGATGACGCCGGAACTTGCCATCATCAGACTCGGGGTTTTGGTATCGCCGGCGGCGCGCAGTACCGCATTGCCAATCATCGGTGTAATTAACAGGACCGAACCGGCAAACCACCAGCTCATGTAGTCGTGAATAAAAGGCAGGGTGTCATCGGTCGCGCCCATCAGCCGGAACAGCGGCTCCATACCGAGATAACCCACTAAAGACAAGATCGCCACCAGATACGCCGATAACCATAAAGCCGCCAGGCCATCCGCGCGCGCCATAGCGCTGTCACCGCTGCCGTGCGCTTTGGCGATCACGGCAGAAGTCCCGATGCTCAGACCAATCGCCAGGCTAATCACGGTAAAAGTCACCGGGAAAGTAAAACTGACGGCCGCCAACTCGTGGGTTCCCAGCATACTGATAAAGAAAGTGTCGACCAGGTTAAAAGACATCAACGTGATCATGCCAAACAACATCGGGATGGTCATCCGGGTCAGGATCTGGCGGATATCGCCTTGGGTCATATCGATTTTGGCACTTTGCACGGCGGACATAAAAACCTGCGGAACAACAGAAAGTGGCCATTGTAGAGAAAAGCCGGCGGCGGCTCTATCTACATCAGAAAAAAACTGTGTAACTCGGTGTGTTGCCGGCAATTCCGCCGCTTTGCGCCTAAAAATAGTTCACAAGCCGACACATTGCTGAAATATACAGCGGCTTGTGGATTATTCAGCATTCAGCCAACTGCAGGTTATTTATATCTTATTGTTTTTAATGAATTTAATTTTTTTCGCATTTAATCTTGATCTGGCTGTAAGCCGCATTTTCATTGGTCTTACACAGGGGCAACACGGCTCATGCACAGAGTTATCCACAGATTCTGTGAGTAAGATCGGCCAGCCCGCGCCACTCCTGCGTTTGCCGAAACAGGCGGTTTGACTCTATGCACTATTGCAAGAGAAAAGCTGCATAGCGGCAACAGAACGCTGGCAAATTCACCGGTTTGGCTAAAGATCCAGCGCTTGATTCACATCTCCCGAAAAGCGCAGGCGAAAGTGTTGACAGCCTGTTTAGGTGGCATTAGTATTGCGCCCCGTTGCAGACACAGTTCCTCAGTAGCTCAGCCGGTTAGAGCGGCGGACTGTTAATCCGTAGGTCGTTGGTTCGAGTCCAACCTGGGGAGCCACTGTAGTCTACAACACGTTATTTCAGTTCCTCAGTAGCT
>JAIXSW010000327.1 GCA_027484495.1 Gammaproteobacteria bacterium | reverse complement strand
TGCTCTCGCCCCTGACCTGCATCCATGCAGGCCACAAGCCCAAAGCATCTCCACACGAACCCTGCGGGCAGCATTTGGCAGCTCTTCCTGCTTCGTTAGTGCTCGTTTGTGTAGACTAACTACACGACTCTCGCACTGCGTTGCATAAAAATCTGCCAAACTGCTGCAAAAACAAACACCAAACGTCAACACGCTCCAAACATAAATTGTAATCCGAGGTTGTGAAATATATACTGTCGCGGGTTCGAAATCAGTTCACCGATAGATAGATAAATAAAGGGCTGAACCACTTTGTGTTAAGGCCTGTATATCCGTTGGGTGTTGACTGTTTATGCAGCAACGATAATGACAACAAAGCCCGCAAAGGGCATTCATAGGCAAGAAACTGTGAAAAAGCAAAGACCTGTAAATCTCGATCTATCCACTATATCCATGCCTGCTACGGCAAAAGCCTCTATCCTGCATCGTGTCACTGGCGTTGCCATGTTCTTCGCTTTAGTGTTCGTGATCTGGGCTTGGGCTGTTTCGTTATCTTCCCCTGAAGGGTTTGCCGCAGTGAAAGAAGTGATGACATCGTTTGTCGCTAAATTCATCGCCTGGGGCACACTGACGGTCTTGTCCTACCACATCATTGGCGGTATCCGTCACCTGATCATGGATATGGGGCACTGGGAAGAATTAGAGTCTGGTAACGCCAGCGCCAAAGCGGCCATTGGCCTGTGGCTGGTTGTTGCAGTATTAGCTGGAGTCTGGTTATGGTTCTGAATCAAGCATCTTTAAAACGCGACGGTGTGCAGGATTATGTGTCTCTGCGCGCAACAGCGATTATCCTGACGTTATACACGTTATTTATTCTCGGTTTTTTTCTGTTCACGCCTGAAGTGACCTACGACAATTGGAAAGCGTTGTTTTCCAATCTGTTAGTCAAAGCCTTCACGTTGCTGGCTCTGGTTTGTATCGCGGTACACACCAAAATCGGTCTGTGGCAGGTACTGACTGACTATGTCAAATCTGCTGCGCTGCGTGCTGTTCTGCAATTCTTCCTGACTACGCTGGCATTTGGTTATGTGGCTGTTGGCCTCTTTGTTCTGTGGGGTGTTTAATTGAATATTCCAGTTCGCGAATTTGATGCCGTCGTGATCGGCGCAGGTGGTGCAGGTATGCGTGCCGCACTGCAAATCACTGAATCAGGCCTGACTTGTGCCTTATTATCCAAAGTATTCCCAACCCGTTCTCATACTGTGTCTGCACAGGGCGGTATCACTGTCGCACTGGGTAATTCACACCCGGACAACTGGGAATGGCACATGTTCGACACCGTCAAAGGTTCCGACTATATCGGTGACCAGGACGCGATCGAATATATGTGTAAAACGGGCCCTGAAGCCATTACTGAACTGGAAAACATGGGTTTACCGTTCTCTCGCTTTGAGAATGGCCGTGTTTATCAGCGTCCATTCGGTGGTCAGTCGAAAAATTTTGGTGGCGAACAAGCCGCCCGTACAGCAGCTGCTGCGGACCGTACCGGTCACGCGTTATTGCATTTGCTGTACCAGCAAAACGTTAAAAACAAAACACAAGTATTCTCCGAGTGGTATGCGCTGGACCTGGTGAAAAATCAGGACGGTGCTGTGGTTGGTTGTACCGCCATTGAAATCGAAACCGGTGAAATCGTGTACTTCAAATCACGCGCTGTAGTACTGGCGACTGGTGGTGCAGGCCGTATTTTCGCCTCAACCACTAACGCGCACATCAATACCGGTGACGGTGTTGGTATGGCGTTACGTGCCGGTGTGCCGCTGCAGGACATGGAAATGTGGCAGTTCCACCCGACAGGTATCGCAGGTGCCGGTACGCTGGTAACCGAAGGTTGCCGTGGTGAAGGTGGTTACTTGCTAAATAAAGACGGTGAGCGTTTCATGGAACGTTACGCGCCAAACGCCAAAGACCTTGCTGGTCGTGACGTTGTGGCCCGTTCGATGATGACTGAGATCCGTGAAGGCCGTGGCTGTGATGGTCCATGGGGCCCGCATATCAAACTGAAACTGGACCACCTGGGTGCCGAGGTTTTAGAAAGCCGGTTGCCAGGCGTGTGTGAACTGTCGAAGACCTTTGCCCACGTTGATCCGGTCAAAGAGCCAATTCCGGTGATCCCAACCTGTCACTACATGATGGGTGGTATTCCGACCAACGTGCATGGTCAGGTCATTCACCCGAAAGCGGATGGCTCTGAAGTCGTGGTGCCAGGTTTATTCGCTTGTGGCGAAATCGCTTGTGTGTCGGTACACGGTGCTAACCGCTTAGGTGGTAACTCACTTCTGGACTTAGTCGTCTTTGGCCGCGCAACAGGTTTACACCTGGGCGAAGCGCTGGCTGCAACAAGCGAATACCGCCCAGCGTCAGCTTCTGACCTGCAAGCTGCTTTAGACCGCACCCAGCGTTGGGAAGCGACGAAGCCTGGTCAGGGTGAAGATCCGGTCCAAATCAAAAAAGACCTGCAGCAATGTATGCAGCTGAACTTCTCGGTGTTCCGTGAAGGTGCGGCGATGGCTGAAGGTCTGGAACAGCTTAAAGTGATCCGTGAGCGGCTGAAATATGCCCGTCTGGATGACAAGAGCTCAGACTTCAATACCATGCGGATTGAATGTCTGGAACTGGACAACCTGATGGAAACTGCGTTCTCGACGGCTGTTGCGGCCAACTACCGCACAGAAAGCCGTGGCGCGCACGCCCGTTTCGACTTCCCGGATCGTGATGACGAAAACTGGTTATGCCACAGCGTCTACACGCCTGATACTGAATCAATGTTTAAGCGCAAAGTGAACATGGAACCGAAGTTCCGTGACGCTTTCCCGCCTAAAGCACGTACGTACTAAGAGGGCTGCAGAATGAAGAAGTTAGAATTCTCTGTCTATCGTTACAATCCTGATGTAGATCAGGCGCCGCGGATGCAGGATTACACCCTGGACAATCCGGAAGGCCGTGACATGATGGTGTTGGATGCGCTGCTGAAATTAAAAGAGCAGGATCCAAGTCTGTCATTCCGTCGCAGCTGCCGTGAAGGTGTGTGTGGTTCTGACGGTCTGAACATGAACGGTAAGAACGGTCTGGCCTGTATCACGCCACTGTCTGCTTTAGGTAAAGGCAAAGGCGGCAAAATTGTGGTCCGTCCATTACCTGGTTTGCCGGTTGTGCGTGACCTGGTCGTTGATATGTCACAGTTCTATACCCAATATGAGAAGGTAAAACCTTACCTGATCAATGACGGTTTGCCACCAGCCGGTGAGTACCTGCAGTCGCCGGAACAGCGCGAGAAGCTGGATGGTCTGTATGAGTGTATTCTGTGTGCCTGTTGTTCAACGTCTTGCCCATCATTCTGGTGGAATCCTGACAAGTTCATCGGCCCGGCCGGTCTGTTGCACGCATACCGTTTCCTGGCGGACAGCCGTGATACGGCAACTGAGCAACGTCTGAACGATTTAGACGATGCATTCAGCGTGTTCCGCTGCCACGGTATCATGAACTGTGTCAACGTATGTCCAAAAGGCCTGAATCCGACCAAAGCGATTGGTCAGATTAAGTCTATGCTGTTAAACCGGGCGCTGTAAGCGCCCGTCTGTTATCCGACACTTTGGATTATTTTTTCAGCAAAATGACGGAAAAGCAGAAAATATACGGACAGCCCGCTTGCGGGCTGTTTCTGTGAGTATAAAATACAGCCCGCTTTGGCGACTGGCTGTGCCCAGGAAAAAATAGTCATAAAGCCTGTAACCTGATTATTTTTTTGCTACTTTTTCCAGGTGCTTCGAGATAAGGGAACGTAAATGCACGAAGGTGTAATGAAGGCGTGGTTAGAGTCTTCTCATCTTGGCGGTGGTAACATGGCCTACGTAGATGAGCTCTATGAATCCTACTTAGCTGAACCGACCAGCGTTGGTGACGAATGGCGTGAGTTTTTCGCGAAGTTACCTAAAATCGACGGCGTTGATCTGGAATCCCGTCACTCTGATATCCGTCAGCAGTTTGCTGAACTCGCTAAAAACAAACATCGCGAAGTCGTTGCCGTCCAAGGTAGCGGTGACAGCCGTCAGGTCAAAGTCCTGCAGCTGATCAACGCGTATCGTTTCCGCGGCCATCAGCATGCCAAACTTGACCCGCTCGAACTGTGGAAACGGCCACGGGTTCGGGATCTCGAATTGTCCTACCATGATTTAAGCCAGGCAGATTTTGATACTGAGTTTAATGTTGGCTCTTTTGTTGCCGGCAGCGAACAAATGAAACTCGGTGATTTAGTGCACGCGCTGGAAACCACGTATTGTGGTTCGGTTGGCGCTGAATATATGCATATCGTCTCGACCGACGAAAAACGCTGGATCCAGCAACGGCTGGAAGGCGTGCGTTCGACGCCGAATTATGACAAAGCCACCAAGGCACAAATCCTCAGCGGTCTGGTTGCTGCGGACGGTCTGGAACGTTATTTATCCGCCAAATTCCCGGGCGCGAAACGTTTTGGCCTGGAAGGCGGTGATGCCATGGTGCCAATGCTGAAGGCGATGATCCATCGTGCCGGCGAACAAGGCGCGAAAGACTGCGTTATTGGTATGGCGCACCGCGGTCGTCTGAACACCTTAGTTAACGTTCTGGGTAAAAACCCTGGCAAATTGTTTGATGAATTCGCCGGTAAATACGAAGTCGTCGGTGCCGGCGACGTGAAATACCATATGGGTTTCTCGTCTGATTTCGTCACCAAGGGCGGCAATGTCCACCTGGCACTGGCGTTTAACCCGTCGCACCTTGAGATCGTCAACCCGGTAGTAATGGGCTCAGTACGCGCCCGTCTGGACCGGCGTGGTTGTACCGATGGTTCGCAGGCGTTGCCAATCACGATTCACGGCGACTCGGCTTTTGCCGGTCAGGGTGTGGTGGCGGAAACGTTCAACATTTCTCAGACTCGCGCCTTTAAAGTAGGTGGTACTATCCGTCTGGTGATCAACAACCAGGTTGGTTTCACCACGTCAAACCCGGAAGATACCCGCTCTACGGAATACTGTACTGATATCGCCAAGATGGTGCAGGCGCCGATTTTCCACGTTAACGGTGATGATCCGGAAGCGGTGGTGTTTGTTGCGCAGCTGGCAGTAGATTACCGCAACACCTTTAAACGCGATGTGGTCATTGACCTGGTTTGTTACCGCCGCAATGGTCACAACGAAGCGGACGAGCCGAATGCGACGCAGCCGCTGATGTACCAGAAAATCAAAAAACACCCGACACCGCGTGAGCTGTATGCTGACAAGCTGATCAAAGCCGGTCAGTTCAGTGCTGACGAAGTGCAGGCGATGATCGACGGTTACCGCAATGCGCTGGATAAAGGCGAATGTGTGGTGGAAGAATGGCGGCAGATGACAGAAGTTGCCGTTGACTGGACACCGTATCTCGGTCACGAGTGGACCACCGCCTATGACGCCAGCATGTCGGTTGCCGATTTAATTGCCTGGGGTGAAAAAGCGATCAAAGTGCCGGCTGAGCATGTATTGCAACGTCAGGTCGGCAAAGTTTATGAAGACCGCGCATTGATGCTCAAAGGCGAGAAAAAAATCGACTGGGGTTTTGCTGAAATTCTGGCTTATGCGTCTATTGCCGGTTCAGGCTCGCGCATCCGGATTGTTGGCCAGGATTCCGGCCGCGGTACTTTCTTCCACCGTCATGCTGTACTGCACAACCAGAACGATGCGTCGGTTTACACACCACTGGAAAACCTTGGCGCTGATCAGGGCCCGTTCCAGGTGTACGACTCAGCGCTGTCAGAAGAAGCAGTGCTGGCATTTGAATATGGTTACGCCACCACTGAACCACGTGCATTAGTGATTTGGGAAGGCCAGTTTGGCGATTTCGCCAACGGCGCTCAGGTTGTCATCGATCAGTTCTTAAGTTCAGGCGAACAAAAGTGGGGCCGTCTCTGTGGTCTGACGCTGTTGTTGCCACACGGTTATGAAGGTCAGGGCCCGGAGCACTCTTCAGCCCGTCTGGAACGTTTCTTACAACTGTGTGCTGATCACAATATGCAGGTGGTGGTACCCACTACGCCGGCGCAGGTGTACGCGATGATCCGTCGTCAGATGGTGCGTCCGGTGCGTCGTCCGCTTATCGTGATGTCGCCTAAATCGTTGCTGCGTCATCCGCTCGCCACTTCAACGCTGGAAGAACTGGCCTCTGGTCAATTCCACAACGTGATTGGTGAGGTGGATGCGCTGAACCCGGCTGAAGTCAGCCGCGTCGTGTTCTGTAGCGGCAAGGTTTATTACGATCTGCTGGAAGAGCGCCGCAAACGCGATATCAAATCGATTGCCATTGTTCGGGTGGAACAGTTGTATCCGTTCCCGCAAGACGAAATGGCCGCAGTGCTGGCGCAGTACCAGCACGTGAAAGATTTTGTCTGGTGTCAGGAAGAACCACAGAATCAAGGCGCCTGGTATTGCAGCCAGCATAACTTCTGGGCTGCGATCCCAAGTGGCGCCAAACTGACTTATGCCGGACGCGATGCATCTTCATCACCGGCAGTCGGTTATCTGTCAGTGCATAACAAACAGCAGCAGGCATTAATCAACGCTGCGTTAACGCTGGCATAAACACAGTCCCGCAGCAGTTGCTGCGGGCTTATTTTTTCGGGTCAGTGCAGTTGTCTGCACTGACTTTGGTTTTCCAAGATAAGACAGACATAAACCAATCTGTAAAAAGGTGACAAAGTGGAAATTAAAGTCCCGGTACTCCCAGAATCCGTTGCAGATGCAACAATCGCCACCTGGCATGTAAAAACAGGTGAAGCCGTCAGCCGCGACCAGGTTTTGGTCGATATTGAAACTGACAAAGTAGTATTAGAAGTCGTGGCGCAAGCTGACGGCGTGATGGGCGAAATTCTGCACGCAGAAGGCGCTACGGTACTGGCTGAGCAAGTCATTGGTCAGATGAATGCGGGCGCGACTGCTGCTGCAGCACCTGCCGCCGCCGCACCAGCTGCTGCTCCGGCCGCTGCTGATGCTGCAGACGATGTACTGACACCATCTGTCCGTCGCCTGATCGCTGAAAAAGGCTTAGATGCTGCCAAAATCCAGGGTTCTGGTAAAAATGGCCGCGTGACTAAAGAAGACGTAGAGAAATTCCTGGCTGGTGCACCTGCTGCTCCAGCGAAAGCTGCCGCAGCCCCAGTCGCTAGCGCGCCAGTGGTTTCAGGTGACCGTTCACAAAAACGCGTGCCAATGACCCGTCTGCGTAAAACCATCGCCAACCGTCTGCTGGAAGCGAAAAACTCCACAGCCATGCTGACGACGTTTAACGAAGTTAACATGAAACCAATCATGGACCTGCGTAAACAATACGCGGACGTGTTTGAGAAGAAACACGGTATCCGTCTGGGCTTTATGTCGTTCTATGTCAAAGCGGTCACTGAAGCGCTGAAGCGTTTCCCAGAAGTGAACGCAGCGATTGATGGCGATGATATCGTTTATCACAACTATTTCGACGTCAGCATCGCGGTATCAACACCACGCGGTCTGGTGACACCAGTTCTGCGCGATTGCGATAAAATGAACCTAGCTGAAATCGAAAAAGCCATCAAAGTCCTGGCGCTGAAAGGCCGCGACGGCAAACTGTCGATCGATGACCTGACTGGCGGTAACTTCACTATCACTAACGGTGGTGTGTTTGGTTCACTGATGTCAACGCCAATCATCAACCCGCCACAATCAGCCATTCTGGGTATGCATAAGATCCAGGACCGCGTGATGGTTGTCGACGGCAAGATGGAAATCCTGCCAATGATGTATCTGGCGCTGTCTTATGATCACCGCATCATCGACGGTAAAGAGTCAGTTGGCTTCCTGGTGACGATTAAAGAATTGTTAGAAGATCCAACGCGTATTCTGTTGGACATCTAATACCTGACACTTTTGGCAATGTGGGTAGGTGGTAGCCTGGAACGAGCCCGGGTACATAGCATGTTATGTACGTGGGCAAGATGGCGGTGACTCCTCCCTACAGAGTCAACGGTGAAGGGAATAAAAAAAACCGGAGTTGAAGGCTGTTGCCGACATCTCCAAATCATCTGAGTATTGCTACGGCTTTGCTCAATGGGTCAGGCCGGTTGTCCCGGTCACAAACTAAAGAAAAACGGAAATAAGCCATGAATTTGCACGAGTATCAGGCAAAACAGCTGTTTCGCGAATACGGTTTACCTGTATCTGAAGGCTACGCGGAAGAAACTCCACAAGCCGCAGCAGAAGCAGCAGACCGCATTGGTGGTAACAAGTGGGTAGTGAAAGCTCAGGTTCACGCTGGTGGTCGCGGTAAAGCGGGCGGTGTGAAGTTAGTGACTTCTAAAGAAGAGATCCGTACCTTTGCGCAAAATTGGTTGGGCAAAAACCTGGTTACGTATCAAACTGACGAAAAAGGTCAGCCTGTTAGCAAGATCCTGGTTGAAACCTGTACAGATATTGAAAAAGAACTGTATTTAGGTGCCGTAGTCGACCGTTCAAGCCGTCGCATCATTTTCATGGCGTCGACTGAAGGTGGCGTTGACATCGAGAAAGTCGCCGAAGAAAGCCCGGAAAAAATCATCAAGATGGCGATCGATCCGCTGGTAGGCGCTCAGCCGTTCCAGGCGCGTGAAATTGCATTCCAACTGGGTTTAAATGCCACGCAAATCAAACAGTTCACTCACATCTACTTAGGCCTCGCCAAGATGTTTGTTGATCTGGACATTGCAATGATCGAAGTGAACCCGCTGGTCATCACTTCTGCCGGTAACCTGCACTGCTTAGACGCCAAACTGGTTGCTGACAGCAATGCACTGTACCGTCAGCCAAAACTGCGCGCTTTCCATGACCCATCACAAGAAGACGAGCGTGAAGCCCGTGCTGCTCAGTGGGAACTGAACTATGTTGCTTTAGAAGGCAACATCGGTTGTATGGTCAACGGTGCCGGTTTAGCCATGGGTACTATGGACATCGTGAAATTAAGCGGTGGCCAGCCAGCAAACTTCCTGGACGTTGGCGGTGGTGCGACTAAAGAGCGCGTGACCGAAGCATTCAAAATCATCCTGTCTGACTCTGCTGTTAAAGCAGTATTCGTCAACATCTTCGGTGGTATCGTTCGTTGCGACATGATCGCCGAAGGCATCATCGGTGCAGTTGAAGAAGTCGGTGTAAGCGTACCGGTTGTGGTGCGTTTAGAAGGTAACAACGCTGAATTAGGCGCACAGAAACTGCAAAGTTCTGGCCTGAACATCATCGCTGCCACTTCATTATCAGAAGCTGCTAAAGCTGTAGTGAAAGCCGCGGAGGGCAAATAATGTCTATTATCATCAACAAAGACACTAAGGTCATCTGCCAGGGTTTCACCGGTAGCCAAGGGACTTTCCACTCAACTCAGGCGCTGGAATACGGCACTAAAATGGTTGGTGGCGTAAGCCCAGGTAAAGGCGGCACCACGCACATTGGTTTACCAGTGTTCAACACAGTGAAAGAAGCTGTTGCCGCCACTGGCGCAACTGCTACTGTGATTTACGTTCCGGCTCCTTTCTGTAAAGACGCGATCATCGAAGCGGCTGATGCAGGTCTGGAACTGATCGTATGTATCACTGAAGGTATCCCGACTATCGATATGCTGTTCGCCAAAGAATACGTCGACCGTAAAGGTGTGCGTATGATTGGTCCTAACTGCCCAGGCGTGATCACGCCAGGCGAATGCAAAATCGGTATCATGCCAGGCCATATCCACAAGCCGGGTAAAGTCGGTATCGTTTCGCGTTCAGGTACACTGACGTATGAAGCTGTGAAACAAACCACAGACGAAGGTTTCGGCCAATCAACATGTGTTGGTATCGGTGGCGACCCAATCCCAGGTTCTAACTTCATCGACATCCTGAAATTATTCCAGGAAGATCCACAGACTGAAGCGATCATCATGATCGGTGAGATCGGTGGTACTGCTGAAGAAGAAGCGGCTGCTTATATCAAAGCTCACGTGACTAAACCTGTTGTGTCTTACATTGCTGGTGTGACTGCACCTGCTGGTAAGCGCATGGGCCACGCTGGCGCCATCATCTCTGGTGGTAAAGGTACTGCGGATGACAAATTCCGTGCTCTGGAAGACGCTGGTGTTAAAACCGTGCGTTCACTGGCAGACATCGGTAAAGCACTGCGTGAACTGACTGGCTGGTAATAGCTGCTTAGTTTTTCAGTGTTGAAAAACCCGTCCTTGTGGCGGGTTTTTTGTTGGCAAAAAAAGTTGTTTATAGGGTTTTACCTGCATTGACGGTTTGAAACGCATTGGTTTTTGTTGAAGCCCATAAAAGGTCAGGGAAGTGACGATATGGATATCTTCTGGATTGGGCTGTTGGGGTACACACTGCTATGGTCATGGGTGTTATTGCCAGTCGACCGCAAGGTTTTAACGCAACGCATTTCATTTTTTATCGGCTGGCAGATGGCGCCGCTATTTGGTTTTTTCTTTAGTGATACCAGTCTGAACTATTTACTGCAGGTTGTGGCTGCGTCCGGAGTTGCTTATATCCTGATGCGCTTCACACTGAATACTCAGACTTTCCTCTGGTGGCGTCAGCAGTGCTATTCAGTGCAGCAAGACTAAGGATCTCCGCACTTAACCTGTATTTTGGTTATTGGTCTCAGTCTGACTATATTTCTTGGGCGTTCCCGCAGTTTAATCAAGACCAGCTGTTTTCTTTGCCTAACCAAGAGCCATTTCATGAAAAATAAAGTGTTTTTGCTATCAGCCCTGTTGCTGAGTATGCCGCTGTTGCCGGTACAGGCGGCAGATGCTGCGCCAGAGAGTCACATCCGCCAGATTGATATCGACAAAGTGGTGGTCACCAAACATCAGGCGGAAGTGAATAATGTCAGCTTTCCTTATACCGCCGAGACCGGCACGCAGCCGGTATGGGATGAAGAAGGCAATCCAACGGCGACATTGTTTTATACCTATTACGAACGTTCGGATATCAAAGACAGGTCGAAGCGACCTTTATTAATTTCGTTTAACGGCGGGCCGGGCTCTGCGTCGGTTTGGATGCAGATTGCTTATAGCGGTCCGCGTGCGCTGAATGTGGATAGCGAAGGTTACCCACTGCAGCCGTATGGCACCAAAGACAATCCATATTCGGTGCTCGATACCGCCGACATCGTGTTTGTAAACCCGGTGAATACTGCTTATTCCCGCGTGTTACCGGGCAAAGACGGCAAAATGCCATCGCGCGACGCGCAGCAAAAGATGTTTTTTGGCGTCAATGAAGATGTGAACTATCTGTCATCCTGGATTGAAACCTTTGTCAGCCGCCATCAACGCTGGCCGTCGCCGAAGTTCTTGATCGGTGAAAGCTACGGCACGACACGCGTGTCTGGTCTGGCGTTAGCATTGCAAAACAAAGAATGGATGTATCTGAACGGCGTGATCCTGGTATCACCGACCGAGCTTGGTATCAAACGCGAAGGCCCGGTTGATGTGGCGAACCGCTTGCCGTATTACACCGCGACGGCCTGGTATCACAAAAAACTGCCGGCTGAATTACAGCAACTCGATCTGATGGACGTGTTGGCTCAATCCGAACAGTTCACGCTCAACACCTATTTACCACATCTGGCGAAAGGCTCTTATGTTGAAGTCGCCGACAGACAGCAGGTGGCAGCGCAAGTGGCCAAATTCTCCGGGTTGTCAGTACAGGCGGTGCTGGCGAATAACCTCGACATTCCGACCGATTATTTCTGGAAAGAGTTACTGCGCGACCGCGGCCAGACTGTGGGCCGGCTGGATTCACGTTACCTTGGTATCGATAAAAAAGATGCTGGGGCAGAACCGGATTACAACGCCGAACTGACGTCTTGGTTACATTCCTTCACGCCGGCGATGAATCATTATTTGCGGACTGATCTGAATTATAAAACGGACATCAAATACAACATGTTTGGCCCGGTGCACCCGTGGAACCGCGACGGCGATCAGACCGGTGAAAACCTGCGTCAGGCGATGGCACAAAACCCGTATCTGAACGTGATGATCCAATCGGGTTATTATGACGGTGCGACCAACTACTTTGACGCCAAGTACAGCATGTGGCAGCTGGACCCGAGCGGCAAGATGAAATCTCGGTTGAGTTTTAAAGGCTATCGCAGTGGTCATATGATGTATCTGCGTTATGAAGATTTAAAATCATCCAATGACGATCTGCGCGCCTTTATCAAAGCGTCGTTACCAAAAGAAGGGCAGGCTGCGAAGTACTGATCCGCGACGTGCAAATTGGTGATGTGATGACAAAAGCGGCCCAGTGCCGCTTTTGTTGTTGCTGCAGCCGCTGTTGTCGCTTCAGGTACCGTCTGCTGCTGAGAGCGGCTGCGCCATAGGGTCTGTGCTGGTGGCGCGACGCAACCAATAATGAAAGCACAATAATGCTGTCGCGGTGAGGCCAGCGATTAGCGCAAACAAACCCCACATCAGCATCGGTTGTTGCAGCGTCTGGCCGAAATAACTGTAGGACCAGCCCGACAATAAGCCGGCGAACAAGTTACCAAGCGCCATGGCAACAAAATAATACCCCATGTACATCGCGGTCTGACGCGCCGGTGCAATCGCTGCGACATACTCTTGGCTTTTTGGTGATGCCACCATTTCACCGAGCGAAAACAACAACACACCGCCGATCGCCAGCACGCCACCACCGAGCGCGGCGCCGGTGATACGGGCGTCAGCGGACAAACCACACTGCAGCAAACCTAAGCTCAGCAGCACTGTGCCAATTACCAGCACTGGCAGTGCCGGCCAGCGTTGGATCAATTGGCTGATCGCAATCTGACCCAGTACAATACTGAGAAAGCCCAGATTGACGATATATTCCGGATTAATTTGCCGGTGTGCCAGTGTCCACTGGTGTGCGAGCTGCATCGCATCGGAGCCGGCTTGATTGAGTTGCTGTAAACCCGAAGCAAGATCGGCCAGTGGCAGCAGGACTTTATGATGAGCGAGTTGACGGGCGATGTCAGGCAGCTGCGCCGGATCTGCCAGATATTGCTGCGCCATTGCGGGCAAGGCGATAGCGAGCTGCGGTACGTTCACCGCGGCCAGATAGTCCAGCGTGCCCGGAGCGACACTGCTTAAGTACCGCACCAAATCGGCGGTATTGACATAATCGCGCAGATACAGCGGCAACGTGATAAACAGTTGCATATATGCGGTAAAAAAGCCGGTCAGGATCAGCAGGTACACCACAAAAGGCCGGTGTCCCAACCGGATCGGCTGCTGGTACCACGGCACTGCCTGATCTGAGGTTGCTGCGGTTGCAGCAGATGCCGCCCGAAAGCGTTGCCAGGCACTCCATAACAGGTTCAGGACCAGCCAGCTCAGGCCAATCGCCAGCAACAGCGACGGGCTTAATGGCAACCGCGGGCTGAACATCAGCAGTAACAACAGCGGCAGCACCAACAACGCGAGCCGGCCATTACCGAGCACACTTTGCATATCAAGTAACACCTGAGGCAGGCTGCGCTGATCAGCAGTCGTAGCGCCTGCAGGTTGCGGTTCGCGATACCACAGCAGGGCTGGAATAAAATTCAGCAGGATCCAGAACGACGACATCAGGAACACCAAATCCCAGCTGATGGCGCGTAAATAACCGGCGACCAGCGGACCTAAAAAACCGCCGATGTTGACCATGGTATAAAACACACCAAATGCCAGCCCCCGGTTACTGTCGTCGCTGCTTCGGCCAACAGTGCCGACCACCACAGGTTTAAAACAAGCGGCGCCGATCGCCACCAGCAAAAACACGGCAAAAAACGGCCAGAAACTATGCACCTGGCCAAGCAAAAAATAACCCGGCGCCATCAGGCAAAACGACAGTAAAAACATCCGGCGGTAGCCATAACGGTCGGCTAGCGCACCGGTCAGCACCGGCAACAAGTACAGCAAAAACGGGATCATACCCTGTAGAAAACCGCGCTCCTGATCGCTAAAACCGAGGCCCCCCTGATCATGCGGGCTGGTCAGGTACAACGACGACAGGCTGAAAAAGCCATACCAGGCCAGACGTTCAAAAATCTCCATGCCGTTGGCAAGATAAAAAGCGCGGCCAAAGGGTTTGGCCGTGCGGGTCTTCGCGTGGACTGAGGTCATGAAAACTCCCGAAAAGAGACGCTGATGGGGCGACGATGCTGGTCTAACTGAAATACGGTTGCTGCAGCACCAGGCCGGCACAAAGCAAATCGGCCAGTGCAGTGCCAACCGATTTAAACAACGTGATTTCCTGATCGGATTGGCGGGCGAAGCGGTTGGCGCGGCACAGTTCTGCCAGTTCGGCGCGAATAGCACTGGCGGCAAACACGCCTTCGTTGATCGGGATCAGCAGTTCGCCGGCTTCATTCAGTACGTTGCGCCGGTCATCGACATAGACCGACGCCCGTTGTAACAAAACACTGTCGCACTCGCGCTGCGCCGGGCTGTGATTGCCAAGCACATCGACATGGCAACCGGGGCGAATGTCGGCGCCAAACAGTAGCGGCGTCGCGCTGCCGGTGGCAGCGACAATGATGTCGGCCTCGCGGCAGCCGGCTTTGATGTCGGTGCAGATCTCAATCTCTAGCGCCGGATAGCGTTGTTGCACCTGTTGGCGTAGCTGCGCAGCTTTAGCGGGGGAGCGGCCCCATAGCAGCAAACGGCGCAGTAGCCGTTCCGACAAGTGCGCCAGGATCAGCGGTAAGGCGAGGGCGCCAGTACCAAGCAACAACAAGGTCGCGGCGTCGTGGCGCGCCAGATACCGTGCCGCCAGCGCTGAAACCGCCGCGGTGCGCCAGCACGTTACGCGCGTGCCTTCGACCATCGCCAGCGGTGTGCCGTCCTCGCGCCGGTACAACAAGATATTGGAATGCAAGGTCGGCAGATTGGCTGTGCTGTTGCCCGGAAAATAACAAAAAGCTTTGACGCCAATCAGGTCAGCGGTCCAGGCCGGCAACAGCGCAAACGCCTCGTTGCCAGCTGGCGACAGCGGAAAAACCTGGCGCGCCGGCATCGAAAATTCACTGGCAAAACCACGTTGTAAAGCGTTGATCAGCATTGGAAACTCCAGTACCTGATCGACTTGTTGTGCACTGATAAACTGCATCGGTGTTCCTTTTTTGTTGTTTGATCAGAGCGGTAGTTCGAAGCGGCTCGGCGCTTGCGTCAGCAAAGAGTAACCACGCTCGGTCACCAATACGTCGTCTTCCAGCCGCACGCCGCCATAATTGGGCAGGTATAAACCCGGCTCTATCGTCACCACCATGCCGCTTTGCAATGGTGTGTGGCAGTTTGGACTCAGAAAGGGTTGCTCATGTAATTGCAGACCGACACCATGACCAAGGCCGGGCCCGGCGAAACGACCAAATTCGGATTGTTGCAGCAGCTGATCTGAGAGCTGAAACAGGCTGCTCGCAGTCACGCCGGCTTTGACGCTTGCCAGCGCTGCTTGCTGTGCCTGCCGTACCGTCTGATACAGCGCCTGTTGCATCACGTCCGGCTTTCCGGCGACATAACTGCGCGTCATATCGGAGCGATAGCCATTGACCGCAGCGCCAAAATCCACCAACACCAAATCGCCTTTTTGCAGCCGTTTATCGCCGGGTAAAGCATGGGGCAGCGCCGATCGCGCACCAAAACCGACGATAGTGGCGAACGACAACTCGTCGGCACCGCGTTTTTTCAGCTGATATTCCAGTTCAGTGGCAAATTCGTGCTCGCGGATCCCCGGTTTCAATAATCCAAGTACCTGCGCCAATGCACTGTCTGCGATAGCTGCAGCCTGCTGAATTTGGCTGACTTCATAATCATCTTTAACCATTCGCATACCGGCGAGCACCGGCGGGCAAGCGCTGGCCCGCAGCAGATGGCCATCGCCGGCCGATTGTAGATCTGACAGCAATTGTTGCCACAGCTGGACTGTGATCTGGTCAGCTTCAAACCACAGGTTGTGGCAATGCAAATCAGCCAGCAGCTGGCCCAGTAAAGCGCCGAGGCTTTGCCGGTCACGGTCGCGACACAACACCTGACATTGCGGATGCGCCTGCACTGTTTCCTGCCGCGCCTGCGCTTCAAAGCGATAGTCGGTGATGAGGTAACACTGGTCGTTACTGATCAGAGCGGTCGCTGCTTCGCCGGCATAATTCAGCAGATAACGTAGATGTTGCGGCGCAAAAATCAGCGCGGCGTCCTGACCTGCCTGTTGCATGGCCTGGCGAAACTGGCGCATGCGCCGGGTATATTCGGGTGACGCCGGCAGATCGGCGCGCATCGGGATCCCTGTATTCATCGAAAAATAAATCCTTGTGGAAATTGATCATGTGGGTCTAAGAAAAACTGGTGGCGGCCAGTGACAAAGGCCCGGCCGCGCACACGTGGGATCACGGCGGCATGGGGTCCATAGCTGCACGACTGCAGTACGCTGACTTGGAATACCGCGCCGGTGATACTTTGAACACGAAGTATTTCAGCCGGTTGCAGCTGGCCGCGCTGGTGCAAAATGGCCGCCAGCCCGCTCACGCCACTGCCGGTCGGGCTGCGATCCAGTTCACCATCGGCAAAGACACAGACATTTCGCAGATCGGCCGTTGTGGTGGCCGGGTGTGCGCTGGTTTGTGCGGTATGGGCCGGTCCGGTGAAGATCACACCGTATAAAAAGCTTAAATCGGCGGCAAAGGGATGGCTGATTTCAAGTTCGGTGTTGATCTGCAGCTTAATCTGCTGCCCGGCGGCAATGATGGCGCGGTGATTGGTCGCAGCTAGCGACAGACCAATATCAGCGGCCTCGACATACGCATAATAAGCGCCGCCATACGCCAGCTGATAAGACACAACGCCGAGGCCTGGCACTTGAGTCTCACGTAGCGGCCCATCGACGAAAGACGGCACATTATCAAACCAGCTGTCTCGGACCTGATAGCCGCTGCCGTGCGGCGTTGTGGTTGCGACCACTTCGGCATACAACCGCACCTGCCCACAAGGGGCATCGACGCAAAAACTGCTCACCGGCAACGTCACCGCAACCGCGCCACTTTCTACTGCCACTTTCGCCAACGCAATCATCGCGTGGCCGCACATGGTGCTGTAGCCCTCGTTGTGCAAAAAGATCACGCCAAAAGCACTGTCAGGCCGTTCCGCTGGCGTGATGATGCAGCCGTACATATCGGCATGCCCGCGTGGTTCAAACATCAGTAGTTGTCGCAGCGCGTCATGGTGCTGCAAACAATACTGCCGCTTTGCCAGCACAGTCGCGCCGCGCAGCTGTGGCACGCCCGCTGTGACGATACGCAGCGGCTCACCGGCGGTGTGACAATCCAGTGTCTGAATACACAAGGTGGACGCGGTAGGCGCCCATTGGCTCAGTTGCGGTGCCAGTTCGGCTGACTGCGGTGCCCTGGGGAAAACCGGTGGATTCAACATAACTGCGTGCTCTTTGTCCTGGCGTTGCATTTCAATATCTGACTATTGTATACAATATATTAAATGACAATGTAAAGCCACTTGGTGGATTTTCCACCGGAACAGGAGAATGTGATGCGGGGATTTTTTTTAGTTGAAACACAGCCACTAACGCGGCTCAACCGGCCGGTGCCGAAGCGGCTGGTTAAAACAAGAGGGCTGACAGTACATGCATTGACGTCGGCTGTTGCCGGGCTGGCGCTGTGGACAGCAGCACTGCCGTTACCGGCATGGGCCATGGTAGACAAAGCACCGGCGGGGCCGGCAGTGTCTGAAGTGCTGCATCAATTGCATCGCTGCAGCGATACTTTACAACTACGTCATGCTCAGCTTCAGGCCGGCCAGTTGAGGCAAATTTGCACTGAGCTGGCCGCGCTGGAGCAAAGGTTTCATCAATTGCTGCAGACCGGACATAAACCTGTCGCACATGATGGCAATACGACCCTGCGCGCCAACATTTATGCCTCCAAAGCGGATTATCAACGTTACGCCGGACTGCATTTTTCGATGCCAACCGATAACGGCGGCATGTATCTGGAAGGCATCCCGGACCGGCCCGGCAACCAGGCCGAATTTGTCGCTTATCAGCGCGAAAACGGCGAGGTGTGGAACTTACAGCACGAGTTTGTCCATTACCTTGATGGTCGGTTTAACCTCTATGGCGATTTTTGCGCCAACTTACACGATTCCCATGCCGCACCGGAAAATTGCCCGAAGCCAGCTCCACTGACGCCATACCTCGTGTGGTGGACTGAAGGCCTGGCTGAATACATCGCGCATGGGGCAGACAACCCACAAGCATTGGCATTGGCGGCAAACCCGGCGTTTGAGCTCAGTGCGCTGTTTAACACCGGCTATGAACAGAACGGCGGCAGCGAGCGGGTGTATCGCTGGGGTTATCTGGCCAGCCGCTACCTGATTGAACAGCATCCCGCTAAAACCAGCCAGCTGCTGCAATTCTGGCGCGCCGGCGATTACCCGCGTTATCAGGCACTGGTGAAAAGCTGGGGAACGTCGCTGGATGCCGGCTTTAAGCAGTGGCTGGCCCACATTTCACAAAGCAAAGTTTCTCAGAGCAAGGTTTCTAAAACCAAGGATGCCCAGCCCAAACCCTGATCTGGGAGCGCTGCCCAAGCAACACTATGGCGCCATTTTTGTGACGAAAATGCAAAAACGCCCCTTTACAGTTGGCGAATTTTTCATCTAGGATAGCGCCTGCCAGAAATGGTATACAATATATAATATCCTCACATAAGGATTGGACAGTGAAACACAGTCATAAAATAAGCTATCAAATCAACACCCTACGCTTATCTTTGCTAGCCAGTGCGCTTGGTCTGGCGCTAAACACCAGCGCAGTCATGGCGCAGGATAATACTTCCGGTTTGCTGCGCGGCGTGGTCAGTTCCAGCGCCGGCCAGCAGTTGGAAAATGTCACTATCACAGTGAAACATCTGGAGCAGGGCTTTAGCCGCTCGGCACAGACCAATGCCAAAGGCGAATATGTACTGCGTGCATTGCCGGTCGGCCGTTATCAGGTACTTGCAAGCCGCGCCGGTCAGGCGCCGGTCGAATTACAGCAACTGAATATCAGCCTCGGTCAGGCACAGACATTCGCGCCGGTGCTGCCACAGGATGGCGATATTGAGCGCATTGAAGTCAAAGGCGCGATGATGCGCCAAATCGATACCAGCGATTCGACGGCAGGTCTGACGCTGGATGCCGCCACGCTGGATTTAATGCCGGTCAATACCGGTTTCGAAAACATTGCCTTGTTAACCCCGGGTGTGGCGCGCAGTTCCCAGTTTAAAGCCTCAAGCTTTGGGGGCGCATCGTCGGCCGAGAATGGCTATTTCTTAAACGGTATGAATATCAGCGCGCTGCGCACGGGTATTGGTTCTATTGATTTACCCTGGGAAGCGATTTCGCAGACGCAGGTGAAAACCGGCGGTATTTCTGCTGAGTACGATCGTTTTATCGGCGGGGTAGTGAACGCTGTATCTCAATCGGGAACTAACGAGTTTCGCTACGGCGCCGAATTACGCTATGACCCGGCAGCATTAGCATCATCCCACGACACTGTATACAACCCCAATGGCAGTATGTCGCTGAACAACGAAGCGAGTGAAAAACAGTTCCGCGAAGCCAGTGTTTGGCTCAGTGGCCCCTTGCTGGAAGACAAAGCGTTTTTTTATGCCTTGTTTAATCCACGGCGTTATCAGGAGGAGTATGCCAATTCAGCGGGCACAGCTTTTACCGACTACACCAAAGATGACAACCGCTGGTTTGTGAATCTGGACTGGTATATCACCGAAGATCACTCGCTGACACTGACCGCTTTGGACAACAGTGCAGATCTGACCTATCAAAACTATAAATGGAACAAACAAAGCGGCGTCGGCGATCACTCCGGCACGACGTTAGCAACCAGCGGCGGCACTCTGTATTCGGCGCGTTATCAGGGTTTTTTCACTGATGATTTCTCGGTGTCTGCCACAGTGGGCCGGGTTGAAGATAACAGCGACACAGTGCCGACCAATGACCTGCCCGGCGTCTGGGATTATGTCAACCTGAATGGCGAGAGTATCGGCGACTGGACCACCAGCAATCTGACCGGTGAGTCGTATCAGCGCGACCAGATCCGGTTAGATTTTACCTGGCAACTGGGCGATCACACGCTGCAGTTTGGTTATGACAGTGAAAACTTAACTGTGGACTATCTGGAATATCAAAATGGCGTCGGTGAAGCACGCGGCTGGTGGGAATATCGTACTTATACCGCCATTCCGCGCATCAACCTGCCGGCAGGCACTTATATCCGTAAACGTCAGCGCGATACCGGCGGTGAAACCGAAGTAAATTCGGCGGCATTTTATCTGCAGGATAGTTGGCAAATGACCGACACCCTGGTGTTAAACGCTGGGATCCGCCACAGCAATTTCGAAAACACCGCCACCACCGGCGAGGCCTATGCTGAGTTAAAAAATCAGATCGCGCCACGCCTGCAACTGATCTGGGACCGTCATGGTGATGGTAGTCAGAAAGTGTTTGCCACTGCCGGCCGTTATTTCCAGCCGATCGCCGCCAACATGAATATCAAACAGGCCAGCGGTCAGAAAGATCTGCACTTTTATTACAAACCGGGCCAGCTTGCCGCGAATGGCAGCCCACTGTTAAAAGCGGACGGTTCACCGGACATTGGTGCGCTGGTGGCCACCAATACCGTGCAAAGTGGTGCCGTCGATGTTGAACGCATTGCAGCGCAAGATCTGGGCCCGATGTATTCCGATGAATGGACTTTCGGTATCGAACAGCAGCTCGGCGAGCGTTACAAAGGCGGCGCGCGGCTGGTGTATCGCGATTTAAAACAGTCGATTGAAGATTCGGATCTCGGCCCGGTGGTGGCACAGTGGCTGAAGCAAAACAAAATAAAGAATAAATCGAATGAAAGTTATTTCTACACGCTAATCAATCCGGGTCAGGACGTGACTTTCCTGTATGACTTTGATCAGGATGGCAAAAAAGAGCGGGTGGAATTAAGCGCGGCCGATCTGCAATTACCGGATCCGAAACGGCGTTATCTGGCTGCCGAGTTTACCCTCGAAGGTAAACCACTGGATGAGCTGCAGGTATTTGCCTCTTATGTCTGGTCGCACAGCTGGGGCATGACCGAAGGTTTGGTCCGTACCGATAACGGCCAGGCCGATCCGGGCTGGACCACGTCTTACGATTATGCCGATCTGATGGACCACGGCTATGGCAACCTGCCAAACGACCACCGTCATGCACTGAAATTCAGCGGGATTTATCAGCTCAGCGACGACTGGAGTCTGGGTTTAGTCGCCCGCGCCACTTCCGGTGCACCAAAAAACCGCTTCAGTATCCATCCGGCCGGCGTCGACACCTGTAAAGCACCGTCATTATGGGCCGACTGGTGTGCCAGCCAATGGTATGATCAGGCATCTTTCTACAACTGGGACGGCACGCCGGCCCCACGTGGCAGCGCGGGTCGTCTCGACTGGTTGTATGAAATGGATTTGTCGCTGACCTATCAGACGACGGTCGCGGGCGGGGACTTAACAGTGAAAGGTACAGCCTACAATCTGTTGAATTTAGATACTCCGACGCGGGTCAATGAAATCGCACAAGTCACCAAAACAGATGGCAGTTTTGCCGCCAACCCGGACTGGGATGTCGCGCAGGGTTTGCAGCCATCGCGGATCGTCTCGCTGGTGGTGCGCTACCAGTTCTGATGAGATTTTTGTGCTGAGTACTAAGTGAAGTAAAGAGTGAAGTACTGACTTGTACTGAAAAACCGGCCTGTATCTCAGGCCGGTTTTATTTTATCACCGCAAACGCTTATGGTGGCCGCCGTATTAGGGGATCTGCCGGGTAAATTCATAGCGATGACGAAACACCGTAGCAGACGCCGGCGCGACCTCGGTTTTCTCCATGACAATGCTGCTGGCGGCTATCGTCAGCTGATACTGGATTTTTAGCGCGTCCGCTTGCCGGCTCAGGCTGAAATGTGTGCCCGCTGCATTGCGCTGCACCGCGGTGATTTGATAACTCTGCGTGGCTGTCGCATTGTCACCACTGCGCCAGTTAACCAGTCCCGCCTTCAGGTCGAATTGCATCTGGTCATAGCCATAGACAATTTTGCCCGGCCCATCGTCATAGATGAAATACAGCACCAGCGTATCTGGCTGGCTTAGCGCTACATGGAGCCGGGTTGGCAAAGTGACCATCTTGCCGGGCGAGGCATAATCGTTGTACAGCAGCTTGCCTTGCCAACTGCCGGCGGCCACGGCAATTTCAGTCAGCGGCGCCGGCGGATGTGCGGCCTGTGCTTGTGGCGGTAAAAAGCAGGCGCCGCACAATAACCACGCTGCGAGGTGACGAAAAACTGGCTGAAACATGCTGACTCCGTTCAAAAAAACTGTTTGATGATGCCAGCTACGGCGTGGCCAATGCGCTGGATCTGCATGTGGTGTCCAGTTGATGAATCCTGTCGAACACAACTGTCGCGCTGCTACTGGTCAGCGCTGACGCCGGTGTTATAATGCGGCGTTATGCATCGAGCATTTATCCTAGCATTTATCCGAAAAAGGACCTGATTGATATGGCGGACATCGACACACGCCCCACGAATTTTATCCGGCAAATCATTGATGCCGACCTCGCGTCCGGCAAGCACAACACAGTGCAGACCCGTTTCCCGCCGGAGCCAAATGGTTATCTGCACATTGGCCACGCCAAATCCATCTGCCTGAACTTTGGCATTGCACAAGATTATCAGGGGACCTGTAATCTGCGGTTTGATGACACCAACCCGGAAAAAGAAAACATCGATTTCGTCAATTCGATCCAACGTGACGTGCAATGGCTGGGCTTCCAGTGGACTGGCAATGTGCGTTATTCATCGGACTATTTTGACGCCTTATATGGTTATGCCGTTGAACTGATTAACAAAGGTCTGGCGTACGTATGTTTCTTAAATGCCGAAGAAATGCGCGAATATCGCGGCAGTCTGACGCAGCCAGGCAAGCCAAGTCCAACGCGGGATACCACGCCAGCCGAAAACTTAGCGCTGTTTGAAAAAATGCGCGCCGGCGGTTTTAAAGAAGGCGAGTGCTCACTGCGCGCCAAAATCGATATGTCGTCGTCTTTTATTTGTATGCGCGATCCGGTGATTTACCGGGTGAAATTTGCGCATCACCATCAGACCGGCGACAAATGGTGCATCTACCCGATGTACGATTTCACCCACTGTATTTCCGATGCGCTCGAAGGCATTACGCATTCGTTGTGTACGCTGGAATTCCAGGATAACCGTCGTTTGTACGACTGGATCCTCGATAACATCACGATCCCATGCCACCCGCAGCAAATTGAGTTCTCGCGGCTGAACCTTGAATATCAGGTGATGAGTAAGCGTAAGCTGCATCAGCTGGTCGAAGGGGGCCACGTTTCTGGCTGGGATGACCCACGGATGCCAACGATCGCTGGTCTGCGTCGCCGTGGTTATACGCCGGCGTCTTTACGTGAGTTCGCCAAACGGATTGGTATTACCAAACAAGACAACGTGATTGAATGGAGCGCGTTGGAAGCCTGTATTCGCGAGGATTTGGATACCCATGCACCACGTGCGATGGCGGTGCTGGATCCAATCAAAGTGACGCTGAGTAACTTCAGCGCTGCTGACGTGGAATGGCTTGATGTGGCGAATCATCCGAAAGACGAAACGATGGGCAGCCGCAAAGTGCCATTTGGCAAAGAGCTTTATATTGACCGTGCCGATTTCCGCGAAGAAGCCAACAAGCATTACAAGCGGATGGTAACCGGCGGTGAAGTGCGTCTGCGCGGCGCTTATGTGATCCGGGCCGATGAAGTCATTAAAGATGCAGACGGCAACATCCAGGAGCTCATCTGCAGTTACGACCCGGAAACACTAGGGAAAAACCCGGCGGATGGTCGTAAGGTGCGCGGCGTGATCCACTGGGTCGAAGCGTCACAAGCCAAAACGGCTGAATTCCGTGTCTATGACCGTTTATTCAGTGTCGCCAACCCGGCTGCAGAGGATGACTTTATTCAAGTGATCCATCCGGCATCTTTGACGGTGAAGCAGGGTTATGTGGAGCCGAGCCTGGCCAGCGCAAAAGCGGAGCAGGCCTATCAGTTCGAACGCGAAGGGTATTATTGCCTGGATAACCGTGATGCCAGCGCGGACCATTTGGTGTTTAACCGCACCGTTGGCTTACGGGACAGCTTTGCCGCTGAAGCGTAATTAGAAAAACCAGCCTGCGGGCTGGTTTTTATTTTGCAGTACCGGCAGGATATGGAGGTAACGGAAAGTGTCACGGATGAAGCTCTGTCTGCAGGGTTTTTGCTACTGGATGTTCAGCGTACTGCCGGTCTTTGCTGCGACGCCGAAGGATCAGGTGCGTTATCCGCCACCGCAGCATCAGCAAGACCGGCGTTCTGACTACGCCATCACTTTGCTAACAGAAGCGCTGCAGCGTAGCGCGCCTCAGCTCAAAGTGGTACCTGCCCGGCATTTGTTTTCGCGTAGTCGCGCCCTGGAAGAATTAATGCCTGGTGGTGCGGTTGACGTGGTCTGGACTTTAACGTCGGTCGAGCGCGAACAAAAATATCTGCCGGTGCGGATCCCGATTTATTTTGGTTATGGTGGCTACCGGCTGCTGCTGATCCATCA
Source organism: Gammaproteobacteria bacterium (assembly GCA_027484495.1). Taxonomy (GTDB): domain Bacteria; phylum Pseudomonadota; class Gammaproteobacteria; order Enterobacterales; family Alteromonadaceae; genus Pararheinheimera. Next base: position 13,792 of record JAIXSW010000327.1, on the reverse strand, counting down.
GCAACAACAGCCCCGTTTTGCGGCGCTACGCACAGGTGCACAGTGGCGTGAACTGCAGTTTGCTCAGGTACATGATTGGATTGACACCAAGTTATTGCGCCAACACGGCTGGCAAGTGCAAGGGGTGTCGCAGTACGCGAATTTGTTTCCGTTATTACTGAAGCAACGCGTCGATGCCGTGCCGCGCGGCGTGCTGGAGATCAGTGATGAAATTGCACAGTGGCAGTCACAAGGCCTGATGATTGAACCGCACTGGTTAATCCAATATCCGTCTGCTGAATATTTTTTTGTCAGCCAGCAAAACCCATTGTTAGCGGCAGCGCTGGAGCAGGGCATCCGGCAAATGCAGCAGGATGGTAGTTTGCAGCGCTTGTTTGACCGTCATTTCGCCGCAAAGTTAAAGGGTTTAGCACTTGACCAACGTCGGGTTTTAAAGATACAAAATCCATACCTACCAACCCGTCCTGCTATCACCGCAACCCGCCCTGCAGTCGGGCAGGATTGATTGCTGCACTTGCCAAAGACACACTGATCCGGAGTATTGATGGACGTATTTTTTGCAGTATTCTTTTTTGCCTTGTCGAGCACCATCACGCCGGGACCGAACAATATTATGATGATGTCGTCCGGCGTGAATTATGGGGTACGCGCCAGCCTGGCCCATCTGTGCGGCATCTGTCTTGGTTTTCCAGCCATGGTGTTGCTGGTAGGCCTTGGTTTTGGTCTGGTCTTTACCGCGTTGCCCTGGTTACATACGCTAATCAAAGTCGTTGGGGTGGTTTATCTGTTGTGGCTGGCCTGGAAAATTGCGCGCAGTGGCGCCGGTCAAATCAACACGGTGCAGGATAAACCGCTGAATTTTTGGCAGGCAGCCGCGTTTCAATGGGTTAATGCAAAAGCATGGGTGATGGCATCCGGCGCCATCGCGGCCTTCACGACAGTCGGTGGCGCCGTCTTGCCGGAAGTTCTGCAGATCACCGCGGCGTTTTTGCTGGTCAGTTTTCCTTGTGTTGGCGCCTGGCTGACATTTGGCGCGATGTTGCGCCGGGTGCTGAATCAACCGCATTATCGCCAGTGGTTCAACTACAGCATGGCGTTGTTGCTGCTGTTGTCAGTGCTGCCGGTGGTGTATGAGTTATGGCAACAAGCAGTCGCAGCGTGACCGGGCTTTAGTCGACTTGCTGCGCCAGCTTCAGCAGCTGGGAGCCCAGATTCAGCTGGCGCGATTGAGTACGCCGTAAATTGACCTGAAAACTGATGCCATCCGGTGACGTCAATAATTGGATCATCCCCAGCTGACGGTAAGCTTCAGCATTGTCGGTGACAATCAGCAGCTGACGACCAGCCAACCATGTCTGCCACTGCTGCAGCGCGCGGCGTTCGCTCAGCCCGACCATTAACACATCACAATCGGCCAGCGCTGGTCCCGCGTCGATGGCTTTGGCATCAATCTGGATCGGTAGCCTCTGCAGTGCCTGCAGCAGCTGCGGATACTGCACAATACAAAAACGCATGGCGCTGCGCGGTGGCGGGGGCCACTGGGTGTATTGCGCAAAGCGGTATAAAAACGTCGCCTTCAGACTAAATTCATCGGCAGCAAATTCAGTGGCCTGCACCGGAGTCAGCGCTGTGCCCAACACGCTGGCACATAAGCAGATTGCGCGGAGTCTCACCATAGTTGCCACCGCCAGGTGACAGACAATAGCCGGCCAGGTTGCAGGGCAGGCGGATTACTCTGGAGCGGACGGTCAAATATCATCCGATCGCCGCTATTTTGCAGCTGCACGGCCAGCAGATGCTGGGTGCGCAATTGCCAGGTCAAACCCAAATCCACCACAACATAGCCGGCCAATGGCGTGTCGCCAACCCAACGCTGACTCATGCCCAAGGCGGTGGCGCTGAACTGTGCATCTAACCAGCTGATCGGTTGCTGATACTGCAGTTTGACCAGATGCTGTGGCGAGTTTTGTAATCGCTCACCTAAATCATTTTTACCGCGCTGCCACGACCAGGCTGCACTCAGCATGGCTCCGCTTTGCATTCGCCAGTCCAGCGTCAGCTCAGTGCCATAGTTATGTATCTGATTGCTATTCGTAAAGATGGCCTCAGTCGGCTTCAGCATAATCAGATCATCGATGTCGGCATAATACCAACTCAGGCGATAACTGAATTGCCGGGAGAGCTGGTGCTCGAAGGTCAGCTCAGTTGACGTCACAGTTTCAACGTCAGGCGGCGGCGCATAAAAACTGGAGTTCGTGGCAAATTCGTACAAATTTGCCGCCCGGTAGGCGCTACCGTGCAGCAGTTTTAAATTCTGAGCATCATTGAGTTGCCAGACCCAGCCTACCCGGGGGCTCCAGCGCGGTGGACTGACACGCGAATCGTCGTAGCGCACTCCAAGTAACAGGCTGTGCTGTGGCAACAGTTGCCATTGATCCTGCACAAACATCGACTTGCGTTGGTTATGGCCATAATAACCCTGATACAACTCGTTGCTGGCAGCCAGCGATACTTCAATTTGCTGGCGCACATCGTCCTGAAATTCCAGACCAAACAACAGGTCATGTGCCGTCAGTCCTTGATACTGCAGCAGTAAATCACCACTGAACCAGCGGCCGAGCTGATCGCTGCGTAACAGGGTTTGCGCATAGTCCGGGTGGTAAATGGGGATATCGCGTTGATAACGGCTACCACTTTGATTCAGATGTCCGCTTAACACCAGATCGTCGCCAATTGCCTGTTGATGCGCCAGCGAGACTAAAAAATTATCGTTCTGATCGGCAACGGCAACGGTTTGCCAGCCGGACGGCGTCGGCAGCGAAGAAGGGCTATAGCGCGTCTGCCCAGACCATAACGCCTGGAATCGCAAGCCTTGGTGTCTGAGGCCAAAGCGTAAACGACTTAAGTGTTCATGATTTTGTGCCTGATAGGCTTCTGCTTCGCCAGCCGGTGGCTCGAACGCCAGTGGCAGCTCCGGGTGCTGCTGATGGCTGGCACTGAACCACCATTCGGCGCCCTGTTCCAGCCGTCTGGCGGTATTAAAGAAGTAGCGGTTGCTGCCACTGTTTTGCATCGTCATTCGCAGGGCACCACCACGCAGCTGTTGCGCCGTTTTAGTCAGAATATTGACCACGCCAAAAAAAGCATTGTTGCCGTAAACGGCCGCGCCCGGTCCTGCCGCAAATTCGACCCGGTCGATATTTTCGACATCGATGATGGCGTCGCTGCCCAATAAACCAGCGTCATAAATGTTTTCATTGATCCGTACACCATCGAGCATAAACAGCAGCCGCGAATTAAAGTCTCCGGGTTGGCCTAAACCACGCACGCCGACATATAAAAAAGCACCATCGTTACTGAGATAAATCCCTGGCAGGCTTTGTAAAATCTGTGCCAGAGTGTGCCATTGAAACAGTTCGATATCAGCAGACGTGACGACATAAGTGACGTTGACACTCTGGTTACTGGACTGGGCATACCGCGCGGCAGTGCTGACTTCGATTTGCCGCGGTACATCACTAAGTGGCGTGCTCAGCAGTTGTTCCAGACTTGGCGTCGCTGGAGGGGGCGGCGCGGTAGAATTTTGCACCGCTGTTTGCATGGATGTCCGCGTTGCTGTCTCGGCTTCGCTGCTTTGTGCTGTAGCCGACAATCCCAGCAGCAAGCTTATGGCAGTCAGCCGGCTAGTTCTCATCATCGCTGAACCTCCGACAGGTGTTTTTACCGGCACGTTTGGCCTGATACATCGCCTGATCCGCTTGTTGTAACAACAACGCGGCATCGGTGCTGTCTTGCGGGCAAAATGCCAGTCCGACCGTCGCCCCAACCGGCATCAATGAATTTTTCAGCCACATCGGCTCCCGTACGCTCTGGATCAGCCGGTCTGCCAATTGCATTGCCCATTCCGGCTGTCCTATATCAGTTAACAGCACCGCAAATTCGTCGCCGCCGAGGCGAAACAACCGATCGGTCTGGCGTAGCTGGGATTGCATCCGTTTGGCAACGATTTGCAGCACTTCGTCACCGGCATCATGACCCCAGCGGTCATTGACGGTTTTAAAGTTATCCAGATCGATGAACAACAGCGCTAGAGTTTGTTGCTGCGCGGCCACATAGGCCACCGCACGCGGCAATTCTGTTTCAAAGAATAGACGGTTGGCCAGGCCGGTCAGGTGATCGGAATGCGCCAGTTTGTCCAATTGCATTCGCGCCTGTTGTTGCTGTTGCAATTGCTGTTGCAGGTCCTGTTGCCAGATCTCAATCCGTTTGAACAGTTCATTCAGCCGCTCGGTCAGACGACCGACTTCGTCGCGCCGCCTGACTGTGCCTCTGATGCTGTAATCCTGTTGCCTGGCGGCATAGTCGGCCAGCTCCGCCAGCTCCACCACTGGTGCCAGAGCTTTACGCTGTACCAGGTGCAGCAGCCGGCTGGCGGCGAATAAGGCCAGGATCACAATCAGGCCAAACAATAACAGCAGTGATAATAACGCCTGTTGCAAGCCGGCCATGCTTTCAGTCACCACCACACTACCAACGGTCTCTGCTTTGAAGCGGATCGGCCGGCGCACTTGTAGCTGCAACCAGTCGAGCAGTTGATAGCTGTCTGCTTGTAACCACAAAGGACTGACTTTCGCTGGCTGGCTGGCGAATATCTGCATGTCACGTTGATAAACCGCCAGATCCAGCACATCCTGACGCTGCGCATAAGTCTGCAGTTCAGCCTCAGCGGCAGCTTTATCGAGAAACACCAAACTGGCTGCCAGATTCAGCGCCAGTTGTTCAGTATTGACGGCGGCTTCAGCCAGATGGCGCTCGCGGGCCGAGTGCCAGGTCACGGCTGCCAATAACAGCACAGTTATAAAAATCGTGCCAGCCAGAATCAATAAGTTGAGTCTGGTTAACCGGCTGACTAAAGATAAAGGCCTGACTGATGAGGGTTTTACAGGCACGAAAGCCCCCTGAAACACGAAACAACGCAGTGTTGATTAATATAGCTGCCATGCGGAAAACTGCAGTAGAATCAGGTTCGTTTCTTCGTCATTAGGCAAGTGCATGCAGGAAGTGTCTGAAAAGATCCGGCTGGAACATGAAGCTGCCCGGTTATTTATGCGTTTGTATCAACGCCAATTTGGCGTATCGATGCGGCATATCTGGCACAACGAGCCGGCTAAACCTGATGTGTCCTGTTATTTGGCGCAACAAAGGCTGGACCTGGAGATCGCGCATCTGTACGGCAGCGAAGCCGAAGCCATGCAATTGCTTGGCCGCGATTTAAGCCCACTGACCCGCGATGCGCTGGCTGCACAGGCACAGATACCCACGCCGCAACGGATGCTGGCGGCATTAGATCGGTTGATCCGGCAAAAAGCCGGCAAAAGTTATGACAGTCAGCGTGTTTGGCTGGTGATCCGCAATACCAATCCGTTTTGGCGTACAGAACAATTGCAGCACTATCGACAGTCGATGACGTTGCCAGCCGCCCAGCCATTCGAACAAATCTGGCTGGTGGCTGATTACCGCGGCGATGACGACATTGTCGCTTTGTATCCGCCGGATTTGTATCAGCAGGAGCTGCGCTGATGGGCAGGTTCTGGCAGCGTTATCAGCAGCTGTTGCAACGCTCAAGCCACTGGTTTTCGCCACAATTTCTGCAGATCTGCGCATTGCTGTTATTGCTGGGCACTGTCGTGCTTTTTTTATTACCGCAGCGTAGCGAATGGTTGTTGTTACCTTTGTTGTTATTGTTGTGGTGTCTTCTGTTGTTGCTGGCAAGACAAATGTTTCAGCAGGTGCCGGCAGCAAAGCCGGTGGCAGGTCTGTTGGCGCGGTTAGGATATTGGCTGCGTGTTGGCTGGTATCAGCTGATGCTGCTGTTGTTCTTGGTGCTGTGCCTGGTTTGTCTGGCGTTCAGCCTCAAACTTGCCGGTGTTATACTGCGCGCCATATTGGCTTAATCTGGTGATCACCGCGGAGTTAAATCTTGTCTGAATCTGTTGCTGCGTTACCTTCGCGCGGCCTGTCGGTGGTGATGTTCTGCTCCGTCATTGATAATTTTGGTGATATCGGTATCTGCTGGCGGTTGTCCCGTCAGCTGGTGGCAGAGCATGGCTGTCAGGTGCGGTTGTTTGTCGATGATCTGGCCAGCTTTGTCCGGATTTGTCCTGAAGTTGCCCCCACGGCAATACGCCAGCATATTGCCGGTGTCGACATTCTGCACTGGCAGACGGCTGTACCAGCACAGACGTTATTGGAAGCCGATGAACTTCGTACTGTCCAGCTGTGTATTGAAGCTTTGGCTTGCACTGTGCCGGCGGATTTTCTCAATGCACTCGCTAGAGCCAACCCACAGGCGCTGTGGCTGAATCTGGAGTATCTGACTGCCGAAGACTGGGCCAGTGGCTGTCATGGTTTGCCATCGCCTCAGGCGGGGATCCGGTTAAAAAAATACTTTTTTTTCCCTGGTTTTACTGCGGATGTGGGTGGACTGCTGCGTGAGTCGCAGGTGGTGGCATCCGCCCGGCATCTGCAGCAACATGCGGCTGCCAGAGCTGCGGCGTGGCGTCAACTCGGTCTGACATTGCCTGCGCCGGATTGCCGGGTGATCTCAGTGTTTGCGTACAGCCAGGCCGGGATCCAGCCTTGGCTGGAACTGCTGAGCGCAGACAGCCGGCCTAATTGGGTACTGGTTGCCGAAGGTGCTCTGGCGCAATATTTGCGCGCCAGTTATCCGGACCTGCAACAACAGGGGCTGTTGCAGTGGGGCAGTCTGACACTACAGATCCTGCCGTTTGTGCCGCAACCGGATTACGATGTTTTGTTGGCGCTCTGTGATTTGAATTTTGTCCGGGGTGAAGATTCGGTGATCCGGGCCCATTGGGCCGGCCGGCCTTTTATCTGGCAGATTTATCGTCAGGCAGAGCAGGCGCATCTGGAAAAACTCGACGCATTTCTGACATTGATGTTAGCTGAAGAGCCACCGGCACTGGCAGCTTGGTGGCGTCAGCTGCATCTGGCCTGGGAACAGGAGCAGAATTTTGCTGCTTTTTGGCCGCAACTCGTAGATAATTTCGATGAAATACAGGGGCTTATGCTGCGCTGGCAGCATAAGTTACTGGCTCAGCAAGATCTTGCCAGCAACCTCGTGCGTTTTGCACAAAACCGACTTATAATGTCGCGCAATTTTTCCTAACAAGAAGATATTTCAATTATGATGAAGACTGCTCAAGAAGTACGCGCCGGCCAGGTCATTATGGTCGACAACGAGCCGATGGTTGTTCAGAAAGCTGAATTCAACAAATCAGGCCGTAACTCTGCTGTTGTAAAAATGAAGCTGAAAGGTCTGCTGTCTGGCCAGGGTACAGAAACTGTATACCGCGCAGACGACAAATTTGAACAAGTCCTGCTGGAAACTAAAGAAGTAACTTATTCTTACTTCGCTGATCCAATGTACGTGTTCATGGATGCTGAATACAATCAATACGAAATCGAAGCCGACAACATGACAGATGCTCTGAAGTATCTGATGCCAGAAATGGCTTGTTCAGTTGTATTCTACGGCGAACGTGCTATCTCTGTTGACCTGCCGACTATCGTAGTTCGTGAAGTGACTTACACTGAACCAGCTGCCCGTGGTGACACTTCAGGTAAAGTCATGAAGCTGGCAAAACTGGAAACTGGTTTTGAAATTCAGGTTCCGGCTTTCGTTGAGATCGGTGACAAAATCGAAATCGACACCCGTACTGACGAGTACCGCAGCCGCGCCAAGTAATTGGTGTTCTGCTAAAAAAAACCGCCTTTTGGCGGTTTTTTTTTGCCGGGATCATCACCGCTGGGGTCATTAGCCGGCGTTGGCTATTGTTCCGCGTCAGACCGCATGCGGGTTGAATAACGCCTTGATCGTTAAATCTTTGCCGCGGGCCCGGATCTGACTGAGTAGCAATAACGCGCAGCCGTAAGCATCCTCCAGCGCATTGTGCGCCTGGATTTGTGGCATGCCATGGCGCAGCAGACACTGGTTCAGACTCAGCGCGTTGTTATTCACCACCTGACCCTGGCGCTGCAGGCGTTGTTGTTCCAGAGCCAGCGTATCTGCGAATCGCAGTACCGGACTTTGTTGATACTGACGTTTAAACGCCTGCTGCAGGAAACGGCTTTCGATCGCGCTGTGATGACAGACCAGCACCCGGCCGGCAGCGGCTTGTAAAAATTCGCGTAAAAATTCACTTTCGCTGATGCCACCCGCCAAATCGGCCTGATGTAAGCCGTGGATCACGGCACTTTGGCCGAGAGTTCTGGCCTCGGCAGTTGCTGGTCGCAGCGTGCTGTAAAAGCTGTCAGACAAATCAAGCTGCAACTGATTGATGCAGACCCAGCCCGCACTGACAATATGATGCTGTTTAGCGTCCAGACCGCTGGTTTCCAGGTCGAGCACCAGAAATTGCGCCTGCCGCGCCAGTAACTGACCCGAAACGGTTTGAAGTCCGGGAAAGGCGGTACTCCGGCGTAGCGCGCTCAGTCGCTGTAACCAGCTAGTGAATAACATCCTCAAAGCTCCCGGCAATAACGCTGTGCCACGATTTGCTGGTGCTGACTGATCACGGCAAAGGCATCTTTCAGCTGATGACGTTGCAACACATTCAACTGGGCCGGATCCTGTAAATTGGTCATAGAGCCGCCTTGTTGCAGTGCGGCATATTGCAGTTGCCAGCGCAGCTGGTGCAGCAATTCAAATGCGGCGGTTAAATCCCTGGCTTCGCTGGCGCTGAGCACCTGCAATCTGACCAAAGCGTCGAGTCGTGCCGGCGTCTGGACGGCAGAAACCCCATGGGCCAGCGCATGGACTCTGACGACATCATGAATAAGGGCAATGCCGCGTTTTTTTAAATCCAGTCCCCGGCGTTTGGCGCCATCTTGCTCCAGGATAAAGTGCTTAAAAAATCCCAGTGGCGGTTGATGGCTCAGCGCATTTTTTGCCAGTTGCCAGATAAACAGTTGCTGGTGGCTGATGGCCAGAATGTCCGACTGCAGTGCATTAAACAGTGCCTGACTGCCAGCGACCACCCGGGCATCAAAATAAATACTGCTGTCGAGCAGCGCCTGTGGTGTGGGGGTCTGGATCATGCTGGCAAAACGGCCCGACCAGCCAGCGAGACTGAGCCGCAACTTCGGATTGCTGGCCATCACCAATCCCGGACAATGCACCTGACCGGAGCTGGCCAGGCCGTCGCAGACAAAGCTGGCCAGTGCACTGAAGTAGCGTTCAACATCACCGACCGGTTCTTTCTCCAGCAACAGGGCATTGTCTTGATCGGCACTGAGTAACATGTCCTGGCGGGCTTGCGAACCAAAGCACAACCAGCTGAATGCACATGGGGCAGGGCCAAGATGTTGTAGTGCCAGCTTTAGCCAGCTTTGCGCCAGCGCGTCATACAAAGTGGTCAGGATTTGACTGATTTCGCGGGATGGCAATTGTTGTTGTCCCAATTGCCTGCACAGTTGTGTGATAGATGCCTGGCAGGCGCTCAGGCCGGCACTATCGTGCTGCCGGTGAATATGGCTGATTAAAAACAGGGGATGTTCCTGCGTACTGCGCACCAAATCGCTGGTCGTCAGCACACCGGTGATGTTGCCAGCCTGTTCGACCGGTAAGTGGTGAATATTATGTTGGCTCATCAGCTGCAGGGCTTCAAAACTAAAAGCGTCGGCGGCAATGCGGTAAGGATTGCGAGTCATCACCTGCTCGATGGGGGTATGCGCTGGCAGGCCGGCGGCCAGCACTTTACTGCGTAAGTCGCGGTCGGTCAGAATACCGCAAAGCTGGTTGTCGGTCATGACTAAGACAGACGATATCCGCTGTTGCGTCATCAATATCGCTGCCTGCTGGATCGTGGCATCACCTTGTATGCTGTAAACCTGCCGGGCACAGAGATCGCCAACACGCTGATGGTCAGTTGTACTTTGCTGATGCAGATGCAGCGCCCTGCCAAGCAAGCGCTGAAAATACAACGCAAAATTTTTGAATTGATGCTGATATTGTTCGAACACCGCCTGCGGGATCAGATAGACCAAGCCATCTTCCTGACAATGGAGTTGTTCGGCGACATCCTGTTGCGTTAGCAATTGGCGATAGCCCCAACAATCTCCGCTTTGCAACGGATACAGCTGCTGTTGTTGTTGCATCAAAAACAAGCCGGTGCGCACCAACACCAGCTGGTGGCTGAACGGTATTTGTTCGGCTTGCACCGCGTAATAGATCTTAATTTGCTGGCTGAGTGCGGTGAGGTCGGCCGCTGGTAAATCGGCAAAAGGGGGAACTTGCGATAAAAACTGCACCACTTGCTGAATTTGCATGACAAGCTCCTGAATGAAAAAGGTCAGCGCCGGGACGCTGACCTGATACTGCGGTGTGTCCGATTGTCTCAGAGTAAACTTAGTGGGCAGATGCCGCACCAGCACCTTTCGGGAACCGGATAGATTCGACAATTTCCTGTACTTCGACCGGGACTTCTTTGGTGAATTTGCTAACCACAAAGGCCACGATGAAATTCACCAGCATCCCCACGGTACCGATACCTTCCGGTGAAATACCGAGGAACCAGTTGGCCGGAATATTGGCCGCCATCGGGGTAATAAAGATGCCTTTAAAGTAGACGATATAGCCGATGGTAAACACCATGCCTGCTAACATACCGGCGATCGCACCTTCTTTATTCATTTTCTTGTAGAAAATGCCCAGGATAATCGCCGGGAAGAAGCTGGCCGCCGCTAAACCGAAAGCAAAGGCTACAACTTCGGCTACAAAGCCTGGCGGATTAATCCCCAGATAGCCGGCCACCAAGATCGCCACTGCTGCCGCGCCCCTTGCATAACGCAATTCCATTTTATCCGAGATATTCGGCATCAGATTTCGCTTCAGTAAGTCGTGCGAAATTGACGTCGAAATCACCAGTAACAAGCCAGCTGCAGTGGATAATGCTGCCGCTATCGCGCCTGCTGCTACCAGTGCAATCACCCAGTTTGGTAATTTCGCAATTTCCGGGTTCGCCAATACCATGATGTCGCGGTCAATGGTCATCTCATTGCGCTCATCACCTGAATAGAACATGCGGCCATCACCATTTTTATCTTCATGCTTGATCAGACCGGTTTTTGCCCAATTGTTGATCCACTGCGGTGTTTCACTGACCAGCGTGCCTTGCTGATCCGGGCCGTTGATGGTGTCGATCAAATTATATCGGGCAAATGCGCCGACCGAAGGTGCTGTGGTGTATAAAATCATGATGAAAATCAATGCCCAGCCAGCGGAAATACGCGCATCTTTCACGCGTGGCACTGTGAAGAACCGTACGATAACGTGAGGCAAACCGGCAGTACCGACCATCAAGGCTGCCGTAATGGCGAACACGTCGATCATCGACTTAGTACCATCGGTATACATGGCAAAGCCAAGGTCTTTTGACAGGCCGTCTAATTTATCCAGTAAGTACGTATCTGTGCCTTCAATAGTGCCACCAAAGCCAAGCTGTGGAATGGGGTTACCGGTGATCATTAAGGAGATAAACACGGCAGGAACCAGATAGGCAAAAATCAGCACACAATATTGTGCGACCTGGGTGTAAGTAATGCCTTTCATGCCACCAAGTACGGCGTAGAAAAACACCACGGCCATACCGACAACAACACCAGTTTCAATATCTACTTCCAGAAAGCGGCTGAAAACGACGCCGACACCACGCATCTGGCCGGCAACATAGACAAACGACACCAGGATCGCACAAACCACGGCAACAGTACGCGCCGTTTGTGAGTAATAGCGGTCACCGATAAAATCCGGCACTGTGAATTTGCCGAATTTACGCAGGTAGGGCGCCAGACATAACGCCAGCAGCACATAACCACCGGTCCAGCCCATCAGATAGACTGAACCATCGTACCCCATAAAGGAAATTAAACCGGCCATCGAAATGAAGGATGCTGCAGACATCCAGTCGGCAGCAGTTGCCATGCCGTTGGCTAATGGTGATACACCACCGCCGGCGACGTAGAATTCGTGAGTGGAGCCGGCCCGAGCCCAGATGGCGATACCTATGTACAACAGGAAGGTCGCACCGACAATAATATAAGTGAGAGTCTGTAAATCCATGGCGCGCCCCTTAATCTTCTTGGACGTTGTATTTTTGGTCTAACTGATTCATCTTCACCACGTAGACGAAAATCAGCAGGACAAAAACGTAAATTGAACCCTGTTGCGCGAACCAGAATCCGAGCTTAAAGCCGAAAAACTGGACTGCGTTCAGTGCGTCGACAAATAAAATGCCGGCACCGAATGAAACTGCAAACCAGATCGCCAGCAGTTTCAGCATCAGACTGACATTCTCGCGCCAATAGGCACTGGCTTGTTCAGAGCTGTGGAACGCCATAAAGTCTCTCCTCGTTGTGTTTTGTTTATTGTTATAACCTGTTGTGAGCTGGCAATTGCCGCTGGTTACACAATAGCCGGTGTTGGCAAAACGCCTAGCCCGACTTTAGTCGAAGTGGTTGACAGACATCAGGTTTTGCCCGCTGATGTGATTGACAGTCCTGCTGATTTATCAAAGACTGAGCGGCAACAGCAATCGGATGTTTGCTGGCTGGTTAGGTTGTAACTAATTGAAGTAAAAAGAGGAGTATCGGGTGGCAACAGGCTGGATCATCATGCTGGCGGTCGCGTATATCGGCGGACTATTTGCCATCGCGAATTGGGCTGACCAGCCACGTCATGATTCGATACTACAAAAGTATGGGGGGGCGATCTACAGTCTGGCGCTGGCGATTTATTGTACTTCCTGGACTTATTATGGTGCTGTTGGGTCTGCAGTGAGTTCTGGTTGGGACTATCTGCCGATCTATCTGGGGCCGGTGCTGTTGTACTTATTCGGTCATCGGTTATTGCGCAAGCTGTTGTTTGTTGCCAAAAAACACAATGTGACCTCGCTAACCGACTTTATCAGTGCCCGTTATGGCAAACGTCAGGCGATTGCAGCGCTGACTGCATTGTTGTGCCTGGTGGTGGTGGTACCCTATATCGCGTTGCAGCTCAAAGCAGTCACAAGCTCTTATCAGGTATTGGTCGGCGGTTCGGCGGACACAGCAGGACCGGTGTGGCAGGATTCGGCACTGTGGAGTGCGGCGACGATGGCATTGTTTGCCATTTTATTTGGCACCCGCAAAGTCCACCTGACAGAGCAAAATCGTGGTGTGATGGCGGCCATCGCTTTTGAATCAGTGATTAAACTGGCGGCACTATTGTTGCTGGCCGGTGCAGTGCTGTACTGGCTGATCCCAGCCCCCACAATGTTGTTGCAACAGTTCCAGCAACACAGCGCCAGCCAACAATCAGCTGAAGCTTTTAGTGCGCTGAGTTTTTTCACCAAAACCTTACTGGCTGTCTGTGCGGTATTTTTATTGCCGCGCCAGTTTCATGTCACTTTTGTCGAAAATACGGCGGCGACCCATTTGCATCAGGCCAGACGCTGGTTTGTGCTGTATCTGGTGTTAGTGACGCTGGTGGTTGTGCCTATCGCGATGGCCGGCGTGGAGTTATTTCCGACCCAGCTGAATCATGCCGACAGTTTTGTGTTGTTAATTCCGGCCAGTCAGGGCTGGGATGTCCTCAGTGCATTTGTGTTTATCGGCGGATTTTCGGCAGCAACCTCGATGATTGTGATTGCCACGCTGGCGCTTGGCACGATGATCAGTAATGACGTAGTGATGCCTGCCATTTTAAGACGTCGGCAGATGCAGCCACATACCG
>JAIXSW010000580.1 GCA_027484495.1 Gammaproteobacteria bacterium | reverse complement strand
TCAGCACCGCCGATGCCAAACACAGCATATTGGTCCTGCACTTCAGTGAAGCTGATTTTGGCAAAGACCCCATATTTTTTCAGTTGCAGCAGTGAGGCCTGCAGTTCGTCACGAAATGCCAGCCACAATAAATCATCGCCAGCTTGCAGTAAGTGGAAGGTGCTCCACATCTTGCCTTTGGCATCACAGTGGGCGCCTCGCAAGAAACGTTCAGCACTGATTTGCGTGACGTCACAGGTGACCTGGCCCTGCAGAAATTTTTGTTGATCGGCGCCGCTGATTTTCAGTAAATGAAATGCAGGAAGGGGGCTGATAAAGGCCGAAGACAGATTATTTGACAGCTGAGCCAGTTGCTCAGCACTCATCCAGAAACTTTGCATAAAACCGCCGGGCTCCCGACCAAAACCGTTCACAATGGCCAGATCATTGGGTGTTCCCGGCAAAAGCACAACCCCTGGCCGGATTTTTTGTTAGAATTTGGCTTCGGGCTGCATCGCAGTTCAACGTAGTAAATACAGGAATGTTATGACCACATTGATGATTAAACCAAGATTACGCTGGGCCTGCCGTCGTGGCATGCTCGAGCTGGATGTGTTACTGGCACCGTTTGTTGAACACGGTTATGACGCCCTGACTGAGCCGGAAAAACACATTTTTGAGCGCTTGCTGGCCTGTGACGATCCAGACCTGTTCGCCTGGTTTATGGGCCATGCGCAAGCGCCGGATCCACAGCTACAGGCGCTGGTACAGGTGATCCTGAATCGGGTTCGGGTGTAACCAATGCAATGCCGGCAACTGGTGGTGCAGAGTTCAGCCTGGCCGCGCCGGCTAAGCTGGCTGACGGTGTTGCTGGCACTCTGGTTTGCCTGGTCTGGTGCAGGCTGGTATATATCAACAGCGGTCCCCTGGTGGTTGCAATGCGGTTGGTTGCCGGTGTTTTATCTGTTGGCTGCTTCAACTGAACCGGCGAAGGACTTAGTGCTGAAGCTGGAACCCGCATTACAGCTGCGTCGTTATAGCCCCGCAACACCGCCGGTGCTGCAGACCGAAGGCGGACAGTTGTTAGCGCACAGTCTGATTTGCTGGCTCGGGGTCTGGTTGGTCTGGCAGACAGCTGACGGCCAGGTCAGGCGTTGCTGGTTATTTCGCGATGCATTTTCAGAGAGTGATTTTCGTTCGCTGGCACGCACTTTGTGCCAGTTGCGCTGGCAACAACAACAGTTGCAAGCAGCATCTGAGCTGCGCGGCCTCTTTCAATGGTTGCGTTAATCGACGCGTAGAGCCGTCACCGCACTCCAGCATTTTTTCTTTTCCACGCAAGGAGCTTTTATGAGTTTTGTAGAATTGGTCGGTTATATACCGGCGATTATTTTTCCGGTTGCGACCTTAATGCAGCTGTTTCATCTGCTGCGCACCAAAGAGTCTGCCGGCGTGCCGGCGTTGACCTGGGCCGCTTTTGCACTTGGTAACATCAGTTTGTATATCTATGCGGAAAAATATTTTGAGTTGCAGTCTATCCTCGGCCAACTGGCGACTGCTGCGCTGCAGATTTACGTCGTGATGCTAATTCTGAAATACCGGAAAAAGCCGGCGGTCGCTGCTGACAGCACTACGACTGAATAGGCATTGGGACCACAACAAAAAGCCGGAACTGAATTCCGGCTTTTTGCTGCAACAGGCACTGAGATTAATCGGGTTTTAAAATTGTCGGGCTGCTGTGTGGTGCCTGCTCCGGATAATCCAGCGTGTAATGCAGGCCACGGCTTTCTTTGCGGCTCATTGCACTTTTGATAATCAGTTCCGCGACCATGGTCAGATTGCGCAGTTCCAGTAAGTTATTGCTGACGCGGAAATGCCGGTAGTATTCCTGAATTTCGCGCTGCAGCAGTTCAACCCGGTGTAGCGCGCGTTCCAGCCGTTTAGTGGTACGGACAATGCCGACAAAATCCCACATAAACATCCGTAGTTCATGCCAGTTGTGGGTGATCACCACTTCTTCATCCGAGTTACTGACGCGGCTTTCATCCCAGGCCGGCAGCTCCGGCGTGGCCGTTGAAGTTGGCCATTGTTGCAGGATATTGCGCGCTGCACTTTGGGCAAACACGACACATTCCAGCAATGAATTGCTGGCCATCCGGTTGGCGCCGTGCAGGCCAGTGTAAGCCACTTCGCCAATCGCATACAGATTCGGAATATCAGTCTGACCGTTCAGGTTGGTCATCACGCCACCGCAGGTGTAGTGCGCGGCCGGGACTACCGGGATCGGCTGTTTGGTGATGTCGATACCGACACTTAAACACTTGGCGTAAATAGTCGGGAAGTGTTCGATAATAAAATCTTTTGGCTGATGGCTAATGTCGAGATACACACAAGCGACGCCCAGGCGTTTCATCTCAAAGTCGATAGCGCGGGCGACAATATCCCGCGGCGCCAGCTCGGCACGTTCATCAAAGTCAGGCATAAAACGGGTGCCGTCGGGACGTTTTAAATAAGCACCTTCGCCGCGCATCGCTTCAGTGATCAGGTAATTCTGCGCATCCGGATGATACAGACTGGTCGGGTGGAACTGATTAAATTCCATATTGGCGACACGGCAACCGGCACGCCACGCCATCGCAATGCCATCGCCGGATGCGACATCCGGATTTGACGTATACAAATACACTTTGCTGGCCCCGCCGGTGGCCAGAGCAACAAACCGCGCGGCAATCACTTCGACCTGCTCGTTGTCACGATTCCAGACATAAGCGCCATGGCACTTATTGCCGTCATGGCCAAGTTTGCTATCGGTAATGAGATCAATGGCGTTGTAGTTTTCCAGCAAGCGGATGTTGGGGTGGCGGCGCACCTGATCGACCAACGTGATCTGCACAGCGCGGCCAGTTGCATCTGCTGCATG
>JAIXSW010000531.1 GCA_027484495.1 Gammaproteobacteria bacterium | reverse complement strand
TCAATAGTGATTTCCTGCAACGCTTGTTTGGCCATCAGCGCTTTTGACGCATCGCCTGGCAACGCCACTTCGGTCGCGACCGGCAGGCGTTCATTGGCCAGCACCAGCTCGCCATAACGCGACAAGCCGTAGCTGTCGTTGACAATGAGCGGCTGTGCGAAGCTCAGTAACATGCCTTCCAGCGCTTCAAACGCCTCTGGTGATGCGACAGGTAAGGTCAGCGCTGTGGCGGCAGGTAACGGCTGCCGGCTGCAGTATTCGGCTTGGGTGATATTGGTCAGCGCGGTCATACCGGCCATTTCACGCACGGTGCCGGTCAGTTGGATCACATCACCAGCCTCGCGTTGCTTCGCTTGCTGGCTATCGGTGACCAGCAATGCCTCGCTGCTCAGTGGATTTTGGTCCGGCGTAATACTGCTGAGCAGCAGCTGCGGATTTTTGCTGTCGGCATATAACACCGCTAACACCACGCCCCGGGTAGTCAGCGTCATGCCGGCTTTTGGGCTTTTGTCGCCAGGTCCCTGAATATCATGGATGGCAATAAAAGGCGTGGTGCATTCTGCGGCCAGCAGCGGGGCACTGAGACTGCTGAGCAGCAGTGCAATTGGGGTCAAGGTCAAACGCATGATGCTTATCCTGGTTAGCCGCCGGAAAACCGGCCGGAAAAAAAAGCCGGCAACAGCCGGCAGTTTATAAGGTCAATACAAAACTGAGCTTTTACTTCTGCTGTTCCCGCGCCACGGCACGATAGCCGATGTCACGCCGGCTGAATACGCCATCCCAGTGGATTTGATCCACCAGCTGATAAGCGGCTTGCTGCGCTGCGGTGACGTTGGCACCCAAGGCCGTGGCACACAACACCCGACCACCGGCAGTCAGAACCTGACCGTCTTTGAGTACAGTGCCGGCATGGAACACTTTGGCTTCCAGGTTATCTTCGGTTGGTAGCCCTGTGATCACATCGCCTTTGCGATAGTCATCCGGGTAACCACCTGCAGCCAGTACCACACCGACGGCAGCACGCTGGTCGAACTGGATCTGCTGGCTATCGAGTTTACCTTCGCAGGCCGCAGCACAGAGTTCAACCAAATCCGACTGCAGACGCAGCATGATTGGTTGTGTTTCCGGATCGCCAAAGCGGCAGTTAAATTCCAGTACTTTGGCGGTGCCGTCTGGCGCGATCATCAAACCAGCATAAAGGAAGCCGGTATAGACCTGGCCTTCTGCTGCCATACCCTGCACCGTTGGATAGATCACTTGCTGCATCACCCAATCGTGCACCGCAGGTGTCACTACCGGAGCCGGCGAATAAGCGCCCATACCACCGGTATTCGGGCCTTTATCGGCATCATCGCGGGCTTTATGGTCTTGTGACGAGGCAAAAGCCAACGCGTGCTGGCCGTCTACCATGACGATAAACGACGCTTCTTCACCGACCAGAAATTCTTCGATGACAACACGGCTACCGGCGCTGCCAAACTTGTTGCCGGCCAGCATATCTTCAATGGCAGCAAAAGCTTCGGCTTCAGTCTGGGCAATGATCACGCCTTTACCGGCGGCCAGGCCATCAGCCTTGATCACGATAGGTGTGCCCATTTCAGTTACGAATGCTTTGGCATCCGAGATATCGGTGAAAGTCTGGTAAGTGGCCGTCGGGATTTGATGCCGGGCCAGGAAGTCTTTAGCAAATGCCTTAGAGCTTTCCAGCTGCGCTGCACCTTTGGTGGGGCCAAAGATAGCCAGGCCATCAGCCCGAAACGCATCGACCACGCCGCGCGCCAGTGGTGCTTCAGGGCCAACAATAGTCAATGCTATCTGTTCAGCCTTGGCAAACGCCAGCAACGCCGGGACATCATCAGCCGCAATGGCGACGTTGGTTAAAGTACTTTCCAGTGCAGTACCGGCGTTACCCGGTGCCACAAACACCTGACTGACCTTTGGCGATTGTGCCGCTTTCCAGGCCAGCGCATGTTCACGGCCACCGCCGCCAATCACAAGAACTTTCATCGGTTTATCCACTTATTTAGTTGCAGGTTTACGGAATTTAAGAGTCATCCGGTCGCTTTCACCAATCGCCTGATATTTGGCTTTATCCTGCTCTTTATTGGTGTATGTAGGCGGTAATGCCCAGACGCCGCCCGGATGGTCGGCGGTATCTTTTGGATTGGCATTCACTTCACTGCTGCCGTCTAAAACAAAACCGGCCTGTTCTGCCAGCTTGATCACCAGGCTTTGCGGCATATAACCGGATTTCTGCCAGTCAGTATTCAGTTTGCTTTCTGGCAGGCGATGTTCTACCACGCCCAGCACGCCACCCGGTTTTAACGCGGCATGGAATGATTTAAATGCGGTCAGCAGGCTTTCATCACCTTTGGCCATGTACCAGTTGTGCAGGTTACGGAACGTCAGCACCACATCTGCGCTGCCCGCCGGTGCGATTTGTTTGCCACCAGCAGCGGAAAATTCAGTCACTTCGACTTTGCTGTAGACCGGATTGGCGGCGAGTTTTGCCAGATAGTCAGCGCGACTTTTTTGCGCATATTCAGATTTGGCATCTTTTGGCTGATGTGCGGCGTAATATTTGCCTTGTTGTTGCAGCAACGGCGCCAGAATTTCAGTGTACCAGCCACCGCCGGGAGAGATTTCTACCACAGTACTTTGTGGCGTAACGCCGAAGAAACTCAGTGTTTCTACCGGATGGCGATATTGGTCACGGGCTTTGTTGGTGGCACTGCGGACCGGGTTGTCGACTGCGGCCTGAATGGCGGCGGTATCTGCAGTAACATTAAAGGAAGAAAGGGCGAACAAACTGGAAATAACCACGAGCGAAGTCAGAGCTTTCATGCGATCTATCCTTATTGTGGGGGAAACGGGCGCTATTCTAGCAAAGCCATCAGGGCTTTGCAGTGGCAAATACGTCGAAGTCACAGCTTCAGACTTTGAATTTTAGATGGCCAGACATCTTTTTTTCCTGCCCAACAGTGAAAGCCTTATGCTAAAATGCCGCTCTTTTTTACAATGCTATGCCTTTTCTCTGGGCATAACAGCAGCCCGGGCACATTATCCATGTTTGCACAGATCCGCATCGTCCTGATTGAAACCACCCACAGCGGCAATATTGGCTCAGTGGCGCGGGCGATGAAAACCATGGGGTTGTCGCAGCTGGTGCTGGTGTCGCCAAAAACCGAAGTCGACGGTCAGGCGTATGCATTGTCTGCCGGCGCCAGTGATGTATTGGCCAATGCCCGGATTGTCGACAGTCTGAGCGCCGCCATCGCTGATTGCCCGCTGGTGATTGGCACCAGCCATAAAGCCAAGAGCCAGGATATGGCCGTGCTGGACCCGCGTCAGTGCGGTCTTAAAGTTGCCGCAGAAGTGGCGCAGGGCCCGGTAGCTATCGTGTTTGGCCGCGAGAGTAATGGTTTATCCAACGATGAACTCAGGCAATGTAATTTTCATCTGTGTATTCCGACCAACGCCGAGTACACCTCGCTGAATCTGGCGATGGCGGTACAAGTCGTCAGTTACGAGATCCGCATGGCGTTGTTAGGTGAACAAACATTGCCGCCTGCCGATGTGCCGGAGAAATACCCAACAGCAGAGCAACTGGAAGGTTTTTATCAGCATCTGGAAACCACGCTGGACCAGACCGGTTTTATTATCCGCCAGCATCCTGGCCATATCATGATTAAGCTGCGCCGGTTGTTTAGCCGGGCGCGGCCCGATGAAACTGAACTGAATATTTTGCGCGGCATTTTAACCTCAGTGCAGCGCTTTGGCCGGCAGGGCCGGCAAGACGATTAATACAAGGATCGGGCTATGTTTGCAGGCATCAGAGAAGACATTAAAAGCGTATTTGAACGCGATCCGGCAGCGCGTAATTTTATCGAAGTACTGACCAACTATCCGGGTTTACATGCGATTTGGTGGCACCGGATGAACCACCGGCTGTGGCGCGCTAATTTTAAATGGCTGGCGCGGTTTTTAAGTACTATTGCGCGCTGGCTGACCGGCGTTGAAATCCATCCGGGTGCCAAAATCGGCCGTCGTTTTTTTATCGACCATGGCATGGGCGTCGTCATTGGTGAAACTGCGGAAATTGGTGACGACGTGACGCTTTACCATGGCGTGACACTCGGCGGCACCAGCTGGAACCCGGGTAAACGCCATCCGACATTGGGTAACAACGTCGTCATTGGCGCCGGGGCCAAAATTCTCGGGCCTTTATATGTCGGCGAAAACGCCCGTATCGGCTCTAATGCCGTGGTGGTCAAAGATGTACCCGCCGGCGCGACAGTCGTTGGGATCCCGGGCCGTATTGTTGCCAAACAAGGTGTTGAAGTGACAGAGCAGCGCCAGCAGCTGGCGAAAAAATTTGGTTTTGATGCGTACGCGGTTGCCAGCGATAATCCCGACCCGGTCGCCAATGCGATAGGCCGGATGCTGGACCATATGCATTGCCTGGATAACAAAGTGGCGGAGTTGTGCCAGAGCGTCAATCAGCTCGGTGGCAACGTCTGCACTGAAGTGCCGACGATGAATATTGAAGATGAGGCGTTTCGCGAAGCGGAACGACTGGCGGCGGAGCAACGCAAGAAACTGCTGGATGAGTTTGACCCGACGATTTAGTCCGTGAAGGTCGCCAGAATAGCAATAATACCTGACTAATTTAGTAGGATTAATACTTGACTAAATCAGTC
>JAIXSW010000050.1 GCA_027484495.1 Gammaproteobacteria bacterium | reverse complement strand
TGGCTGACAGCGACACAGACGGCCTCAACGATGGCACCGAAGTGTTGCAGCATCGGACCAATCCATTATTAGCTGACACCGACCAGGATGGTATCAATGATAATCTGGAAGTGAGCCAATATCAGACCAATCCAAATGCAGCGGACACTGATACCGACGGTCTCGGCGATTTGTGGGAAGTCGAAAATGGTACTGATGCCAAAGTTGCCGATGCCAGTGCAGATCCAGATGCGGACGGCTTAACGAATCGAGAAGAATTCACGGCAAAGACCTGGCCTAAAGATGCAGACACTGACCGGGATGGTTTGTCCGATGGCCCGGAAGTAAAGCTCCATCTGACCAACCCGTTGATTGCCGATACCGATGACGATTATTTGCCAGATGGCTATGAAATTCAGCATAACCTGAACCCCAAGCTGGTAACCGATGCAGCATCGGACCCTGACCAGGATAAATTTACCAATCTGGAAGAGTATGCCTACCGCAGCCTGCCACAGGATGCGTTATCCCGTCCTTTGGGTTTTCAGTGGCGCACCATGCTTGGTGATGCACAACAAAGAGCAGTGCAGCCTCTCAAAACTGCGGACTTATCGCTGAGCCTGATCCTGCAACAGGCGCATCAGTTAACCGGCACCGTCATGCCGCCAGTGCACACCGGACAGACCATTAACATTCTGAGTATTACAACATCCAACGCATACCAAATTGCCAGTTTTAACGGACTTGGTCAGGAAGTGTTGCGCCGGTCACTTCCAGCGCATTCAATCAAATACGGTACTGTAGGTGAAGAACTGCTGCTGGCCACTTCAGATGGTTTCCTGCGTGGTTATGATCTGAACAGTGCCGAATTAGTCCGTAAAGTTGCTATTCCAGGATTTTTTGGGGCTGGAACTGACTTATTGGCAGATCAGCAACATTTATACTGGTCCGGCGACAATACTGCTTATCAATATAACCTCCAGGACAATGCCATCAGTTGGCAACTGCGCTTAGCAATCTTCGACCAATATGGAAATCGGACAAATTTAGGTACTAATCGCTTGTCTTTACAGGAGAATACACTGGTAGCCCGGAGCTCCGATTATCTGCTGCATGGTACGCCTGGTGTTTTTAATCATGGCAGCAATACCACCCTTTCCTCCTGCTTACGTGGAGTGAGGTCAGAAGCATCAAACAACGCTGTCGCTGCTGATGGTTTTTTTGCCCAACTGGGCCTGAATCAACAATTGTTCAGTGTTGGCAGTGAGTGTGTGGCCAGTTATTCACTGGACAATGTGAACCCGCGCTGGCTGGTCAATGGCAGCACAGGTCCGCAGCTTGCTGTACTACCTGATAAAGTCGCCGCTGTATTAAATAACTCGCAATTGGTGCTGCTGGACAGTAAAACTGGTTCGGTGTTAAAAAACTGGACAGCCCCGAACAACAAGACAATTATCTACGGCCCGGTGGCCACACTGAGCCATGTCTTTGTTGGTACTGACAGCGATACCTATGCGTTGGATCTCGATAGTCTGACCACACGTTGGCAACACCCGGTGTCCGGTTATCTGACGCTGCAGCCTGATCACAAGCTTTATGTCACCAATCAACAGCATTTCACTGTGTTCGGATTCAACATTGATACTGATAATGATGGTCTGCCGGACTGGTGGGAACGAGCCTATCAGCTGGATCCGAACGCTGCTGCCGACGCGGCGGCAGATAAAGATAATGACGGCTTAACCAATCTCGAGGAGTACCAGGCCGGCAGCCGGCCTGATCTGACTGATACTGATGGCGATACCCTCAGTGATTACGCCGAAGTCAGAACCCACGCGACGCACCCGGCGAAAGCCGATACTGATGCTGATACCCTTAATGATCAGCTTGAGCTGCAAACCTATCTGACCAATCCGACCAAAGCAGATACTGACAACGACGGTTACCACGATGGTCTGGAAGTGCTGGTGTATAAAACCGATCCGTTAAGCCGTAACTCTAAGCCAACGGCCTGGAGCAATGTGACAGAATCATTTGAGAATTTCGACTTGCTGCCACCTGGCTGGACGCTGGGCGGTTTTTATGCGGACACCAGCGAAGCCAGTCATGGCAAACAGTCATTGCGCTCACCGCCGATTGGCAACGCTCAAACTGCGATCCTGCGGTTAGATCAGGAGTTTGTAAAAGGCTCACTAAGTTTTGACTTTAAAACGGACTCCGAATCCTGCTGCGATGCATTAGAGTTCTGGGTGGACGGCCGCATGCAATTCGTTCAACACAACCCGGGTTGGACCAGGATTTATCAATCTTTAAGTCAAGGCCGTCATGTCATTGAATGGCGCTATAAAAAAGATGGCTCTGTTTCGAACGGCAAAGACGCCTTGTTTATCGACAATCTGCACTTTAATGCTGAATAAGCAGATGCAGCAGCAGATGCAGCGGCGGGCTTTGCAACACCTATGAAGCAAAGCCTTGATTGCGCAGCGATGATGGTTTTGCTTGAACCATCAGCGCTGGCCATCTGAATAACAGCCTGGCTCACGCGGGCAGCTATTGCCGCGACTGCAAATCAGCTGGGCCGGTTTGTCCAGCGAGCGCGCCACCCAGTTAATATTCAGAATGTTACTGACGGTCGTTAAGGTAGCGCGCATCGCG
>JAIXSW010000215.1 GCA_027484495.1 Gammaproteobacteria bacterium | reverse complement strand
GATTTGGACTGGTCTAAAGTCACCATCACGCTGGCTGATGATCGGTATTTGCCAGATGATGCGCCCGACAGCAACGAACGGCTGGTCAAGTCTGCGTTATTGCAGCACAAAGCCGCAGCTGCACGTTTTGTCAGTCTGTACGCCAAAGCGGACAACGCCGAGGCTGCTGTGCCTGAGCTGCTGAGCCGGGTGCGCGGTTTACCGCGCTTTGATGTCGTCATCCTCGGGATGGGCGAAGACGGACATACCGCATCATTATTCCCCTGTAGCAAAGAATTGGCAGCAGGTCTTGCTGACGATGCCGCTGACTTGTTGGCGACTAATCCAACCACAGCTCCTTATCAGCGCATCAGTTTCAGCAAAAAACGCCTTGCGGCAGGGCGCGCCATTTATCTGCATCTGGTTGGCAGTAAAAAATTGCAGGTGCTTGAGCAGGCCGCTGCCGGCACCGATGTGGCAGCGATGCCAATCCGAGCTTTTATTCAACTGACAACTCCTGAGTTATCAGTTATGTACGCAGATCAATAGAGGTTTATATGCACCCGGTCATACTACAGGTTACAGAACGGATCTTGGCACGCAGCGAAAAAAGTCGCGCCATTTATCTGCAACGGATGGAAAAAGCCCGGCGCAAAGGCCCGCATCGTGGTGCGCTGAGTTGTGGTAACTTGGCTCATGGCTTTGCTGCCTGTAGCGCACAGGAAAAAACCGACTTACGTAGTCTGACCAAGGCGAATATCGGCATTATTTCCAGTTACAACGATATGCTGTCGGCGCATCATCCATACGAAACCTATCCGGCGATCATCAAGCAAGCTTGTGCTGAAGTGGGTAGTGTGGCGCAGCATGCTGGTGGTGTGCCGGCGATGTGTGACGGTGTCACTCAGGGGCAACCTGGCATGGAGCTTAGTTTGCTCAGCCGTGACGTGATTGCTCTGTCAGCCGCTGTTGGTCTGTCGCACAATATGTTTGATGGCGCCATGATGCTCGGCATCTGTGACAAGATTGTGCCGGGTTTACTGATGGCCGCGCTGAGCTTTGGCCACCTGCCATTTGTGTTTGTGCCAGCAGGCCCAATGCCGTCAGGCATCCCCAACAAAGAAAAAGCGCGGGTGCGCCAACTGTATGCAGAAGGCAAAGTTGGCAAAGAAGAATTGTTAGACTCTGAATCGAAGTCTTACCATTCTGCCGGCACTTGCACGTTCTACGGCACTGCAAACTCGAATCAATTGGTTGTTGAAATGATGGGGCTGCATTTGCCAGGCTCATCTTTTGTCAATCCAGGCACCCAACTGCGTGATGAATTAACCAAAGCGGCGGCACGGCAAGTGACCCGTTTAACCGATATTGGCACTAACTATATGCCGATCGGTCAGATTGTTGATGTCAAAGCAGTGGTCAATGGCATTGTTGGCTTGTTGGCCACCGGCGGCTCGACCAACCACACCATGCACTTAGTGGCAGTGGCACGCAGTGCTGGTTTCATCGTGAACTGGGATGACTTCGAAGACTTATCCAAAGCAACACCGTTACTGGCAAAAATCTATCCAAACGGCGAGGCTGATGTGAACCACTTCCATCAAGCGGGTGGCACTTCGGTACTGATCCGCGAATTGTTGGATGCTGGTTTACTGCACGAGGATGTGAATACCGTTGCGGGCTTTGGCTTACGCCGATATACCCAAGTGCCGGTTATTCAGAACGACCAACTGGTTTGGGTCGATGGCCCGGCCAAATCACTAGATGACAAAGTGATTTCTTCGGTTGCTGCACCGTTCAAGACGAGCGGCGGTGTGCACGTGTTATCCGGCAATATTGGCCGTAGCGTGATCAAAACGTCGTCTTTACGTGCTGGCACTGACATCGTTGAGGCTCCAGCCGTTGTCTTCAGTGATCAGCATGAGCTCGATGCTGCGTTCCAGGCTGGCAAGTTAGACAAAGATTGTGTGGTTGTAGTGCGTTTCCAAGGCCCGAAAGCCTGTGGCATGCCAGAACTGCACAAACTGACACCGCCGCTTGGTGTGTTGCAAGACCGTGGTTTTAAAGTGGCACTGGTCACCGACGGTCGGATGTCAGGCGCTTCGGGCAAAGTGCCGGCCGCTATCCATGTCACACCTGAAGCTGTCGAAGGCGGTGCTATTGCCCGCATTCAGGATGGCGACATGATCCGCGTCAACGCACAGACCGGTGAATTACAAGTGCTGGTTGACGCCGCTGAGTTTAACGCCCGCCCACTGGCAACCTATGATCTGTCGGAAAGCCACTATGGCATGGGCCGCGAAATGTTTGGTGGCCTGCGCACAGTACTGACCGGCGCTGAACAAGGGGCCTGCAGTCTGTTTACCACTGAGGAGCACCTCAATGGCTAATGCACAAATCCGCTTCGCAATCGTCGCGGATATTGGCGGCACTAACGCCCGGTTCAGCCGGGTGGACTTGGACACGCTGGCGCTGGATAAAGTTGTGGTGTATCCGTGCGCGGATTTTGCCACGCTGTCGCTGGCGTTGCAGTACTACCGCGAACAGCAGGAATTGACCGACATCGCGCATGTGGCTGTGGCCATTGCCTGTCCGGTGACCGGCGACTACGTCAAAATGACCAATTTCCATTGGGAATTTTCCATCGCGCAGATCAAGGCTGAACTGGGCCTCGCTGAATTTGTCGTGCTGAATGATTTCACGGCGGTGGCGATGTCATTGCCGGCCATTCGCGATGCAGAGCTGGTGAAAACCGGTGCGGGTGAGCGCGATCTGTCTAAACCGATGGCGGTGCTTGGTGCAGGGACCGGTCTCGGTGTTGCCCATTTGATTCCAACGGCACAGGGTTATATCCCATTGCCGGGCGAGGGCGGTCATACCGACTGGACGGCGCAGAATGAGCAGGAATGGTTTATTCAGCGTTATCTGGCGGCGCATTATGGTCATGTGTCGCCCGAACGCTTGTTGTCCGGCCCTGGTCTGGAAAGTTTGTATCTGGCCTTGGCTGCCTATCAGCAACTGGATGTACCGGCAAAAACAGCTGCAGAGATTGGTCAACAGGCTCTGGATGGCAGCTGTGGGCTGAGTCAGGCCGTTGTTGCGCAGTTTTTCGCCTCGCTGGGTAGTCTGGCTGGTGATTTAGCGCTGACCTTAAGCACTTTTGGTGGTGTTTATGTCGCAGGTGGGATCACGCCTAAATTGCTGCCGTTGCTCGAACAAAGTGAGTTTCGCAGCAGATTCGAAGCCAAAGGACGCTTTGCCGCGTTCAACCGGCAAATCGCAACTTATATCGTCACTGCAGAGCAACCGGGTTTACTCGGCTGTGCAGTTTATTTAAAACAAAAATTGGCGGGCTGATTATGTCGTTTTCAAACTGGCAGTTACAACCAGACACCTTATTTGCACAGGGCCCAGTGGTTCCGGTGATCGTGATTAAAGATCTGGCTACCGCAGTGCCAATGGCGAAAGCCTTGTTGGCCGGTGGTATCAAGGTGTTGGAAGTGACTTTGCGCACTCCGGTCGCTTTGGAAGCCATTGCGTTGTTATCCAAAGAAGTGCCAGAAGCCATTGTTGGCGCGGGTACTGTTACCACTGCTGATCAGCTGCAAAAAGTGGTGGAAGCGGGGGCGAAGTTTGCCATCAGCCCGGGCCTGACCCGCGAACTGCTGGTTGCCGGTAAAGAAGCGCCGATCCCATTAATTCCAGGGATTGCATCGATTTCGGAACTGATGGAAGGGACAGGCTTAGGCTACACCCACTTCAAATTTTTCCCGGCGGAAGCGGCGGGTGGCGTGAAAACGCTGAAGTCTATCCACGGTCCGTTCTCTGATATCCGCTTCTGTCCAACCGGTGGTATCAACGAGAAGAACTTCCTGGAGTATCTGGCGCTACCTAACGTACGTTGTGTCGGTGGCAGCTGGATTGTACCGGATGATGCTATCGTCGCCGGTGACTGGGACCGCATCACGCAACTGTGCAAAGACGCAGTGGCAAAAGCTAAGGCTTAATGCTGTTGCTGAATAGACAAGACCGGCTTTGGCCGGTTTTATTGTTTAAAACTGTGATGCTTTATTCAGCGACGCCAGGGCGCCATCCAGCACTTGCCAAAGCCGGCTATCAGCACACTGGCTGATATTTACCCGCATAAATTGGTCTGCATCGGGCCATTGACTGAAGTTAGGGCCGGGAGCCAGCACCACCTGTTGCGTCGCGGCAAGTGCGGTCAAAGCACGACTACTGATCCCCGCAGGCAGTTGCAGCCACAGCGCGAAACCGGCTTCCGGCAGATACCAGGGATGGATACCGCGCGAAGCGAATTGCGCCACCACATCACGACGCAAAGTATCCAGGCGTTGATGGAGCTGCTTCAGATGACGCCGGTAGCTGCCGCTGGTCAACACCTGATACACCACACGTTCCACTGTTGCAGGCGTCGAGGTGCTTGTGATGAGCTTTAAATCGGTCAGTGATGCAACCAATGCCGGTGACGCTGCGATATAGCCCACGCGTAAGTCAGCCGAAATGGTCTTTGACAGACTGCCCAGATAGATACCTTCCTGCAGGCCGGTCAGACTGGCATAGCGCAGCGCAGGTTGTTGCTCAAAATCGGCGTAAATATCGTCCTCAATCAGCAGTACCTGGTGTTGTTTTAATAAAGACAGCACCTGTACTGCTTTGGGAGGACTGACGCAGGTGCCCACCGGATTCGACAACACTGAATTGGTCAGATAGGCGCGCACCTTATGGTTTTCCAGCAAGGCGTTCAGTGTCTGCAGATCCGGGCCATCAGCCGTGCGCGGCAGGTAAAGCAGTTCCAGCTGATGCAGGCGTAACATGGCCTGGAAGTTATAGAAACCCGGATCGTCGACGATGATTTTATCACCGGGTTTGAGCAGCAGACGTAACACCAAATCCAGCGCATGAGTGGCACTGTGCGTGAGCAACAATTGCTGCGGCGCCAGCGGGATCCGTAATTCTGCCAGCCGGTTCACCAGATATTGACGCAGCGGCAGATAACCCTGTGCCGGACCATAGTCTGTGAGAGCCTGTTCCTGTCTTGCGATTTCTTTTAATGCCGCCCTGATCTCCTGTTGTGGCAAATAGTCCGGGGTCAGCCAGCCAGCGGCCGGTTTCAGCCAATGCGCCTCACGTTGCAATGTTTGGCGCATTAAAGCAACTTCATCCGCCAGCTCACTCGGACTGCTGTTCTCTTGTAGCTGCAGTGCCGGATGGCGTCGCGCGACAAATACCCCACTGCCTGGCCGGCTTAGCACCAGACCTTCGGCATTCAGCCGCTCATAAACATCCGCTACGGTAAATTTACTGATCCCAAGATAAGCGGCCAGCGCGCGGACCGAGGGCAGGCGGGCGCCCGCCGGCCAGTTACCTTGCTGTACTTGCTGGCGAGACTGCTGCAACAGCTGTGCGGTCAAGCCCGCTGCCGACGCGAAATCCAGCTGAAAATCTTTTAATGCCACCTGCATTGGTCACTCCCGGTTACAGCGCTGCTGTACCGGTCAGCCAACCTGTACAGTATGGAATTATCAATAACTACTGTCCTGAGTGTACAGGTGTTTTTGCGCTACTGTCAGGCACTGCAACACATTTTTTAATCACAGGAGTTTTTATGTCGGAGCAGGTTTTGCCAAGGACCACAGTTGTCAGTAAACCGTCTTCAGT